>CADBMW010000063.1 GCA_902795855.1 uncultured Lachnospiraceae bacterium | reverse complement strand
ATCCTTAAGTTCACCCGGATGCTTACCTGTTTCAAGTACCATCTTTGCACTTCCAAGAACAGCCTGAGCAGCAAATTTATAAGCCTTAGCTCTCGGCATTCCAAGCTTAACTGCTCCATCAGCCATAGCTTCTATCATCATAAATACATATGCAGGCGAGCTTCCTGAAACGGAAACCACACTGTCCATCAGATTTTCAGGAACCACTTCAGCCTCACCAAATGATGAAAGAATCTCTAATGCTTTCTGAGTCTCTTCCTCACTAACTGTCGGTGCAGGACTTACTCCTGTCATACCTTCGCCCACAAGAGCCGGAGTATTTGGCATGGTTCTTATTATTTTCAATTCCCTTCCAAAAGCCTCGTTATACCACGCTATAGACTTTCCTGCTACGATTGATATGATAAGCTGGTCGTCCTTTATTTCATTCTTTATCTCTGCCGCAACCACAGGAATAACCTGAGGCTTTACTGCCAGAAGGATGATCTCTGACTTAGCTACAACCTCCTTATTATCAGCTGTAACATTAATGCCAAATGAATTCACTGCCTTTTCTCTTTCTGCTTCAACAGGAGAAGAACAGAGAATCTCATTACCAGCTATTATACCTTTTTTAATGATTCCACCGATTATGGCACTAGCCATATTTCCGGCACCTATTATTCCAAGTTTCATAATTTATCTCCTTTATTCTCTATATTTCTTTTCATCAGTGAGTTTATCAACTCATAATTATACAATCATAAAATGTAGGTGTCAAAAGTACCTTTTGCATCCCATGAAATAAGAATTGCTCCATTTAAAAAGAGGTAAACCTTGCTGATATCATTATCCCGGAGTATTATGAAGTATATAATAATACATAGTTGATTTTGAAAATACGACTGAAACAGAGGAGGTACAAAATGTTAGAAACAGGAACAAAGGCTCCGGACTTTACGCTTCCGGATCAGAATGGGGAAATGCACAGTCTCTCAGATTATTTAGGACAGAAGATCGTTCTTTACTTCTATCCACGTGACAATACACCCGGCTGCACCAAGCAGGCCTGCAGCTTCGGCGACCTGATGCCGCAGTTTAAGGAAAAGGGCGCCGTTATACTTGGAGTAAGCAAGGATTCAGTTGCTTCCCACAAGAAATTTGAAGAGAAATATGGTCTTCCCTTCACACTTCTTTCCGACGTGGAAAGAACTGTGATAGAAGCTTATGACGTGTGGAAAGAGAAGAAAAACTATGGAAAGGTTTCCATGGGAGTTGTCCGCACCACATACCTCATAGATGAAAACGGAATCATCATCAAAGCTATGGGAAATGTTAAAGCCGCTGAAAATCCAACACAGATGCTGGAACTTCTGAGTCAATAGGGACGTTTCTGTCTGACTCATTTTGATCAACTCAAATGCAATATATTCAGCAGCAGTAACCAGCTCATTCCATAGTAGGTTACAACTGCTACCAGGTCATTTACGGTAGTAATGAGTGGGCCCGAAGCAACAGCAGGGTCCACTTTTATTTTTTTGAAAAACATGGGGATAAGGGTTCCTACTGCGCTGGATATCAGCATTGCCAGCACCAGTGATATTCCAATACAGCCTGATACTGCATAGGAAAACATGAAGGTCTTGCCCTTTGCAAAATGTATGTAAAGTCCCACCAGCAGAAATGATACTATTCCCAGGAGAAGTCCGTTGCAAAGACCTACCCGCATTTCCTTTGCCACCAGGTGTCCTTTCTGTTTAAAGGTCAGATTCTCGTCCATGAGAACTCTGATGGTGACGGCAAGGGACTGGGTTCCAACATTTCCGGCCATGTCCAGAATAAGAGACTGAAATGCCATTATGAGTGTGAGCTGTGCGACTACGTGATCGAATATTCCCACAACACTGGAAACGATCATGCCAAGTCCCAGCAGGATTATGAGCCATGGAAGTCTTTTTTTCATGCTCTGTCCCAGTGGTTCCTGAAGATCCTCCTCCGCAATAAGACCAGCCAGCTTTGCATAGTCCTCGCTCATCTCGTCATCTACCACTTCAATAATGCTTTGGGAGGTTATGATTCCCAAAACCTTATTTCTATTATCAAGAACAGGGATATAGCTCTCTGAATATTCCTTCAATCTCTCAATACAGTCATCGATACTTTCATTTGCATAAACGTAGGGGAATGAAGTAACTATAAGATCATCCAGCGGAACAGTATTTCTTGCAATAATCAGGTCCTTCAGATCTATGGCGCCGTAGAATTCGTAATTTTCGTCAACAACAAACAGGGTGGAAATGTTATCATTTTCCTCCGCCTGATTTACCAGCTCGTTCATAGCCTGTTTCACTGTAAGATTTTCACGGATGATGATACAGTTGGTTGTCATGTGACTACCGATTTCATCCTCATCAAAAGAAGCCAGCAGGCGGATTTCCTTCTGAATCTCAGGATTGATGGCGTCTATAATAAGCGCCCGCTTTTCTTTCTCAATCTGATGAAGAACATTTGCGGCAGTATCCGTCTCCATATCGGAGATAACAAGCGCTGCCTTGTAAACATCCATCTCATTTATGTACATAGCGGCTTCATCTTCTTCTACATACTCAAATATCTCTGCAAGCATTTCTGAATTGCAGATACGAAAGAATTTTTTGCGTTCCTGAGGCTGAAGCACACTAAAAGTCTGGGCTATATCATTTTCATGATAGCCCTCAATTTTACTTAAAATAACCTTCGGGGAATATGTTCCTCTTATGATTTCAAGAATTTCTGACTCGTAATCTTTTATATCTGACATGATACCCTCCATAATTATAAAGAATGATAAAAATGAAAGGGTCCGCAGGATTTAATCTATAGAAATGTTAATAAGCATAGTGATCATAGTGGCAGAGATATGAGACTGCGACATATAATCTCTATGCTTGCAAGATCGTCCGCTCGACCCGTGACTGTCGCTACCCGCCATTATGATCACCTCCATTGATTTGATTTAGATAGGTTTGCACCGTAGTAATTATCACACCATCTGCAAATGATGTCAAGAGATAGAAATGAGTCAATAGGGACAGTCCCTATTGACTCATTTCTCCATCACATCGAAGCTTCCCAGGAACCGGACGTCAGAGTCGTCTTCAATTCTTTTTATCTGCTTCGGTTTTATTCCATTTTCGTTTTCTACTTCGATTATGTAATGGTAAATCCCCAGGCCGCTCCCCTCCGGTCTGTCGTGGAGGGTTACCATTTCAAGTCCCACGTCATGTATATCAACTATTATGTCATCGATTTTTCCTGCCTCGCAGCTTGCCACAAATACACCGCGAGTCTGTGACTCCTGCTCCAGCTTTTCCGTGGAAAGGACGTAGAAACGGGTTTTGTTGGCATCGGTTATCTGAACATTTTCTGCCAGCACCGACAGACCATACAGATCTGCCGCTCCCGGAGCCGCAACTGCTGCTATGGTTTTATCTCCTGTTTCTGCCACATAGCTTGCCGCCTCTGCTGTACTGGACATTTCCTGAGTTTCGGCATCCGGAAGATTCTCCTTTCGCCACTCTGCACTCTGGGTTATTCCCTGTGCGTGGGAGCATACAGTCTGAATGTCCTCTATAGTCGCTCCGGGTACTCCCATCAGAGTTTGATTTATGGGAAGGATTACCTCACCTACTACATAAACATTTTCCTGAGCTATAAGCTCATCCACATAATTTGTAACCGCTCCTCCCAGAGTATTTTCCTGAGGGATAACTGCGTAATCTGAAGTTCCGGAAGTAACATCAGCTATGGCTTCTTCCACAGTTGCCTCCGGCATCATATCTCCTGATGCCGGAAAGAAAAACTGTGCAGCCTCTTCAGTATAGGTTCCTGCAGGTCCCAGATAACTGACTTTTGCATTTTCCTTGATTTTGGGAACAGCGCCCGTATCTGATGAATCTGATGCACCTGTTGTATCTGTCGTTTCCCCGGACTGCCCTGCGCATCCCGAAAATGATGCCGCAATCATCATGGATATAAGAATTAATATTTCTCTTTTTTTCATTCTATTTACTACCTGTTTATTTAACCTTTATCTTCTGCTTCTTACCCTTCATGCCCCGGGCCTTAAGTATCTTTTTGTAAGCCTTTAGCTTCTTCTTCGGAACTCTGGCCTTTGCCTTAGGATGTATGTTTTTAAATGCATTTGCCCCTACGCTCTTCTTTGTAAGCTTCGTGGTTTTAATCCAGATATTCTTCAGAGAAGTACATCCATTGTAGGCATTCTTTCCTATCTTTTTAACATTCTTTCCTATCACTAAGGATGTGAGCTTTGTTTTACCCTTAAATGCATTTGGCGCGATGCTCACAACATTATAGGTGATTCCATTATAGGTAATGGTATCCGGAACCTCAGCCTTTGCTGATTTTGCATTTGCCGGCTTCTTATACTCAACTGTAGGATTCTTCGGATCATCCGATGTAACCTCAAACTCTGCCGTATTGTTTTCATCCTTTATAACGGAACCCTTTTTCTCCACTTCAGGTGCTTTTTCTTCAGCCTTTACAAGCTTCGGAATAGCTCTTGTTTCAGCATGGGCCGGATCATTCTGGCAGACTCTTTCTTCGATTCCCTCTTCATTAACTGTAGCTGCCTTAACAACCTTCCATTCGCCCCATTTATGTCCTAAAGCCGGTATCGTAGTCGGAGCCGACAGCTTTTTCTCTGCCTTTGCATCTGCATAGATGTTACCATTATCGATACTCTTCCAGTATTCCTCAGTTCCGGGCTTATCACAGGTAGCCGGAACTTGGTTAACCTTAACCACATCATCCTTAAATTTAAACCTAACGGTAGAGTAATAATAATAAGCATTATCAAAGGTCATATAATCCTTAAAATCAACTTTATCAGCTATGGATATTTCCATGTTATCCTTAGCACCATCAAGCTTTTCAATAGTCAGTTTACTACCACTATCCTGAATTTTGATATCATAGTTTCCATCCTTATTCAGGTCAGCCACCATATCATAGATTAATCCGGAAGAATTAAATATACTATCTTTATAATCAGTATATGCTGTGTAGCATGAATTATATGTCACAAATGTACCAAATATATAATCATAATTGTCATCTGTAGTCTCAAACATCTTATCTCTAAGATCTATGGTTACTTCACCCTTATCCTGCTCATTAGTCTTGATCTGAAGTGTGGAATAATAGCACTTATGATAAGGAAGTGTAAGCAGTTCTAATTGAGAAAGATCCGTACCATCGATCCATCTATCGGTTTTATCAATAATGTCACCTAAACAGTAATCATAAATAGTTTTGGAGCTAAATGGTAAATCTCTGAAATCATACATGGATAGTGGAGCTATACTATTTGCTAAGCTTGTATCATCCATCAAATCCACTCTTATTTCATTAAGACTTTCTACATATAATCTGATATCATAATTTTTATCGGCGTAGTCCACGCTATATGCCGTAAAGGGTTCTTCCTGCACAGACATAGCGTGTTGTTTCACAAAATAGTTCAGTGTATTAGTCAGTATAGTTTCCTGCGCACGGTTAATTGTGGCTTCTCCCTTTGTCAGATCCAACATAAATCTTCCCTGGTCCATGCATACGATATTGGCATTTAGAAGAGAATCATTATATCCGGCATCTGAAGCTTTTTTCTCCAGTACTTCCCACTCTTCCTCTGTTCCACCAAAGTAAACAACCTTCAGATTCTGACAGCCATTGAAAGCATTTGCCTTAATATCCTTTACTGTAAAAGGAATATAAACCTCGGTAAGCTTGGTCATACCTTCAAAAGCATTTTCGCCGATAGAATAAACACCATATGACATATCAATTTCTTTTATTTTGTCAGAAATACCACAGGAATACCATGGCGAGGCAATCTCACCAAAATCATTCATTCCATTGTTTTCCACATTTTGAATACTCTTTGGATTGATATAAAGAGTGTATGTGTCATCTTCATAAGAACTGTAGTCACAGGCCAGATTGCTTCCGCAGTCATCTATGGGATTACCACCAGCATAGGCCTGATGCGGGATGATAAGGCTTGCCAGAAATGCAATCGCCAGCATCACAGCATAGCCCGGTTTATACTTTCCTCTTACCTTCGTATTCATATCGTTTCTCCTTATTTCACCTTTAACTTGATTGTTACGGTTTTGAAGCCGGCTTTATGGGTTGCGTCACCCTGAGCCTGTACCTTAAGCTTCACCTTATAGATTCCCTTGGCGAGTCCCTTCTTTATGGTGATCTTTCCGGTTTTTGCATTTATCTTAATGAACTTCTTGAAGGACTTCTTTCCCTTCTTTACAGAAACCAGTTTATATTCCAGCTTGCCCTGTCCCTTGTTCTTAAACTTCAGCGCCTTTCCAATCTAATTTGAGTCAATCGCCATCAATAACAAAAAATTAACATTTTTGACATAAAATGTCCAGTTTATATCTACTTTAAAACAGTAAGTTTTAATAATGAAATCCTTCCAAAATAGTGTTAAAATGT
>CADBMW010000062.1 GCA_902795855.1 uncultured Lachnospiraceae bacterium | reverse complement strand
TTTAGAATAGGAGTTACAAAACTATGAAAGCAAAATTTAAAACTTTACTTGCGATCATATTATCAGTATTTATGGTCGTAACATTTTTCCCTGCCCAAAGCTTTGCTGAGGACGAACCTGCTGAAACAACAATCAGTATGGTTGAGGGAGAAATCAAGGACAATCCCTTTGGACAGGGATTTACCCTTAAGAATAACACAAATCCGTATGTTGCCTTTCTGGATTCAGATGGCAGGCTTTGTGCATTGAAAGAAGGAGAAACCGAAATTACCTGTGAAAATGAGTCAGGTGAGGTGTCCACAGCTAAAATTCAGGTAGCTGATTATACCGATGGCTCTGATGTTGTAGGTAATCTGAAGATCCTTGCCCGTTATAATGACTCAATGCAGTTTTATGATGGTCATGTATATCTTCTTTTCACATCCTATAAGGATAATGTAACTATAACCATAGATGACCTTTATGGTGGATATGATATATCCGATAAATATTATAAGGATATAGCTGAAAAAATTTCCAACGGATCAAACCATACCGGAACTAATACAGATAAGTATTTTTCATATGACAAAAATATGAAATCTGTAACACTTGATCGTGGTGAAATCGTAACCTTGGGAATGTACAGAGGCTTCGACCTTTCAGTTTTACAGGCTGGACTTGGAACCTTTACAAACTCTACAGCTTATGAGGAACTGTCAGATCTTGGTAAAACATTTATAGTTCAGACAGCTTTGAGCAAACTTTTTGATGAAGAGATGGACTATAAGAAATCTCTGACTGAGTTTCTTATAGTAGCAAGCCAGTTAAAGCAGGATCCTACAGGTCTCCTGAATGGAATGGTAGAAGGTGGAGTTTGCTTTAACAGAGAGCTTTATAATCAGAAGCTTGAATGGGATCAGTTTGAAAATGTAACATACGAATTGGATATCACAGAAAAACAGCTGAGAAGACTTAATGGAGCTCTGCAGGGCAACCTGAATAATTTCAATATGGCAAAAAACAGCTGTGCTACTGTAGCTGTCAGAGCATGGAATGCTGCTGTAGGAACTGATGAAGATGGAAATGAAACTGCATACGAGCTCAGTGCAACCGGTTCTGGAATATATGCTATATTCGATGCACCAAAGACAGTAAGAGACTGTATCGTTAAAAAACTTCCTGGATATCACCTTAATAATTCAGAGGTTGTAGGTAATCCGGAGGAAGGCTTTGAAGATGAAACCGGATGGGTTTATGTAAGTGCACCTAAGAAGGTGGATAAGGAACAGCCTGATCCGGCAACACTTAAATATCTCAGAACTTCAGTTGAAAATAATGATGATGCTAATGCAACTACCGAGTTTTATTATTACGATGGAAGTGAAAAAATAACTATCGACGAATCTGCTCAGATAATGCCTAATACAAAAGTTTTTATTAAAGCCCAGCTGGCTCCTACAGATGCTGACTGTTCACTGATGGATATTACTTTAAATGGCGATAGCATTTTTAATTTTTATGACCCGGCTGAGGAAGCATATTATGCTATCATGCCTGCAAAAAATTCAAAGCTCAGAGTTGTTTATCAGCAATTATATCTTAGTGTTGCTTCAAAAACTCCGATTCAGCTGGTTAAAAATGCGGAGATTAATGTTTATGATCATGTCAGGTCATGGAATGGTGATAAACAGACTAATAAAGGAATGCTTAAGTGGGAAATCGTTGATGATTCAGGAGTCCTGGAATATACGGATGATTCTCATACAAGCGTAATTGCTAAGAAAGCAGGCACTTCATATTTAGTTGCTTATTCTGCAGGGAATAAAAACATATGTACTTTTGTATCTGTAGAGGTACTTGATAATCTGGATGATTATGTAACCATAACATATAACATAGATGGCGATATATTTGATTCTGCCTATATTATGTATGATGAAGATGATAATATAAAAAATGTACCTTATTCCGGATATAAGATAAAAAAGGGTGATAAGGTAGAGATTAATGCATATCCGTACAGTGGTAATGTATTATCTGATCTTAAATGCAATAATGAAAAAGTTTTACCGGATACTGAAATCACAGCTGATCAGGATCTTGACTTTAGTATTTCATTCCTTTCTGCTGCTGTAGAAGGAATGCCAAAGAAGATTTGTCTTGATTCTAAGGGAGATACATACCAGCTTTCACCAACTGTTGCATATACAGATAAAAATCATAAGGATGATCCTGTATTTGATCCTACTATAACATATGAATCATCAGACTCACTGGTAGCTGTGGATGAAAATGGACTTGTAACAGTAGCCGAGGATGTTCCTGAAGAAGGTAAGGCAGTATTTGTTACAGCTTATGCAGGAAATAGTGATAGCGTAATGGCTGTTACAAAGGTTATAGTTGGCGATTATCAGGGCGAAAAAATAGTAGGTCGTCTTACAGTTTCGTCTCGCAGAATTACAACTAAAGAACATGTACCTCATACAGCTATTACATTTACACCATATGATGATATGGATCTTGATGTAAGCTATTATAGTTATTATAAGCCAACTGAAGCTTATACAGAGCTTATGTATGATTATGAGGATAATCCAAATAAGTATCCATCTGATCCGGCTATGTATTCGGAAAATATTCCTATAGAAGATCGTGAATCTTATTTTGAATCAAAATGTAATGGAAGTAATTCAGACGCAGAAACTATATCTCTAAGAACCGGTGAATCATTAACGCTTTCATGTTACTCACTTGATGCTACAACTCAGGAAGTAATATTAGGAGCGCTTGGTGGATCTACGGCAGGCAGTGAAGAATTTACAGCTATAGTTAATGAAGTAATAAATGCACTTGCAGAAGGTGATGTTTTATCAGCTAATGGACCATTGATTTTCGATAATGCAGTAAATCTTTTAAAGAACGCATATATATATTCATTTATTACAGGACATAATCCAATAGATGGAGAATCACAAGGCGGAAGAACTGTTGATAGAGAAATATTTAATCAGTTTAGAAGAAATGATTCACAGCTTCCAAATAATTATTATACTGTTGAAATTACAGCAGAAGAGCTTGCATCTATGGAAGCATATATATCAGATCCTGATAAGAATTATTATGCTTTATTTGAAAATAACTGTGCTACAGATGTAAAGAATATCTGGAATGCTGCACTTATTGACAGGCCTGAGCTTCATTTGAAAGGCAATTATACAAGATTTACAGAAGAGGCTATGTCAATGTATGCTGAAATCGGTCTTCTGAGATTTAAATTAGGACTTGACGGCGAGGGTGGAACAAACTTTGCTCCAAGAACAGTTCCTGCAAGACATAAGTGGGAGATTACTGCAGAGGATAACAAGCTTACAGCCGAGTGTGCAAATGCTAAGGCAGAGCATTATTACGGCGAATGTGAAGAAAATGCTTCACTTACTATGGAAGCAAGCAGCTGCAATTATGCTGATGTTAAGCTTGAAGGCCTTGAGGAATTCAATGAACTTACAGGCCTTGATGTAAAAGCAACAGATGAATTTATCAAATTCTATAAGACAGACGAAGAAGATGAAGTATCCGGTGGAACAGAAGTAGCTGCAGGTACATCTGATGGTGGATTCTATTATGCAGAGCTTACAATAAATGGAGTAAGCGCAAAGTATTCATTTAAAATAGATAGTCCTGTAACACCAACTGTTGCACCTACCGCTGCACCTACAGCGGCACCAACAAATGCACCAACTGTAACACCTACAGCAACACCAACTCCAACTGTAACTCCGGCAGCATCTTCGGATGAATTACTGGCTAAGAAGACAGCAGACCTTAATATTGGATGTAAGATAGAAGTAACCAAGAAGAAGGTTCTGAAGCTGAAGTGGGGCAAGGTACAGGATGCTGAAGGATATGAAATATATGCTAAGGCTGGCAACGGAAATATAAGCTACAAAAAGCCAGTTGCAGATATCAAATCCGGAAATACAACAAGCAAGAATCTTAAGAAGTTAAGTGGTAAAAAGATATCAAATTCAAAGCAGTATTGCTTCGTTGTAAAAGCATATAAGTTAACAAATGGTAAGAAGGAATATATTGCAACCAGTGAAGTATACAGTGCATCAGCGCCAAGCAGAAAGAAATATACAAACGTAA
>CADBMW010000061.1 GCA_902795855.1 uncultured Lachnospiraceae bacterium | reverse complement strand
GACACTTACCTTTCGGCCATTCTCCACAGCACCCTTCTTATAAACCTCTTCCATAAACTTCTCAGGCTTATATTTGATAATATCGCTGTTTCTGATGTAATTTGATATACGGCTTCTGAGCTTTATCTCTTCACCCGGCTTAGCTAACAATTCCTCAGTATAAAGATCTGCCGGACCATTTTTCTTATTATACTTATCAATAAGTCCGTTTTTCGCAACAGCCTTGGAATTCTCATTTGCAGCTATTGTACTGTTTCTCTGAGTCTTGCATAATGTATATTCTTCCAGCTTCTTCTGAAGATCCATATTATTTTTGAAAAGCTTCAGCTCATCCTTCAGAGGATTCACCTGATTCTCATGCTGAATTCTCTCTTCATCATTATCAAACACCTGGAAATGATTAAGAACCTCTTCTTCTTTTCTGAGGGCAAACTCCAGCATCTCCTTCTGGTTCAGCGCTCCCTTTTCTTCGTTTACTCTGCTTATATTTTCATTAGCTATGTCATTTATATATTTTTCGACAATGTCTGTCTTATATTTCTCAGTAAAGGCAAGTACTCTTGAGGTCTTATCCTGGATAAAGTTCTCCACGTCCTTATAGAATTTCTTCTGATGATTTCTCAGTCTCTTAACCTTTACATCAGGATCATCCAGAGCATTTATTTGTGAAAGCTTATTATGATATGCATTCTTAATTCCCAGATAATCAGGATCCTTTGCAAAGATCTTGTCTACCTTCTTTATAAATGTATCTTCTGCAGAGTCCATGGCTTTATTGTAATTATTGTTCAGCTTTTCCATGTCATTTATAAAGCCAAGATTGCTTTCTCTCTTTTCGATGGCATTCAAACGGGACTCCTTAAGCATTGCATCGATCATCATATCTGTATAGCGTTCTTCACGCTGCTTCTTATCCCAGGAAATCTTCTTGCCTTCATTATTCTTGATTTCATCAGTCCATTTCTTTCCAAGTGCGCTGTACCTGCCTTCAATTTCCATGGACTTGATATAATTCAAATCCTTAGGCTGAAGTCCGGCCTTAATAGCAGTCTTTAAAAGATCCGGATCTCTTTCAAGCATTGCTACCATACGCTGACACATTTCACTGTAGCAGAACTTTGCTTCATCTGATGAGAAATTATCTCTGCAGACTCTTGTAAGATTTGTTATACCTGATACTATGATCTTTGCAAGAGGCTCCCTGTTTCCTGCCTTATAAGAACGTAATGCATCGGCAGTCAGTCGCTTTGTCTGATTGATTTCAGGAATATAAGGTGTCATATATCCAGGATTATTATTTACCATATTATCTGCCAGAATACATGCAAAATTAGCTTTTCTTCCCTCTTTATCAGACCACTTGAAGCTGTTACTGCTCTGTCTGTTAACATCCTTGATATTAAATATATCATCTGTTGTAGATGCCGCAATTGCAAGAGCTGTAAAATCCTTGTTGGAAAGGACATCCATAGGATCCTTTGATCCAATGGCTCCAAAATCGGCCTGCACAGACTGGATGTTATTATATGTATACTGTCCTTTAGACTTTGAGAATACCTTCTCATCGTTAAAGTCTTCAATCCTTTCAATCTCTTTACCGAAAAGGCTGTCCAGACGGTTAAGGTTTCTTTCATATTCAGCAGGAACCTGAAGACGATTCTTGTATGTATCGTTCTGCTGCTTAACAACGTCCGGATCATCGGCAAGAAGTGCCTTCTTGTAGCTGTCTATTATAGCTGTTCTCTTGGCGTTTTCCTTTGCCAGCTCTCCTTCACCATGATAAACAAACTCAGCTCCGGTCTTCATTTCCATCATGTTATTTAATACACCTATAACATTCTGAATTCTTGGCTGCTCGTTGCTCTTCTTGCCTTTATCATTTCTTCTTCCAGGCTCTGATATGATCTGGTTATACTTTCTTGTGAGATAAGTATTTGAAAGATCTATGGTATGTCCCATTTCCTTAATAAGCTTATCCAGATCTGCCTGCTTGAATTTTCCATCCTTCTTGTTTGCACTTTCCATTCCGGCATAAGCCATTCTGCTTACATTCTGAAGGCTTGACATAATCTGACCATATTCGGAAGTATCCTTCTTAAAGGCCATGGAATTTGCCTTCATATAAGCATAAAGCTGATTTGAAATCTCTCT
>CADBMW010000060.1 GCA_902795855.1 uncultured Lachnospiraceae bacterium | reverse complement strand
CTGAATGAAAATGCTCCAAAGATTACTGCTCAGTGTATCAGAGTTCCTGTTCTTTACGGACATACAGCTACTGTATTTGTAAACTTCGGCAAGAAGCCTACAAAGGAGCAGATCATTGAGAAATGGGAAAGCTTCAAGGGCGAGCCTCAGGAGCTGGATCTTCCATCTGCACCAAAGCAGTTCATCCGCTACATGGAGGAAGAAAACAGACCACAGGTACAGCTTGATGTTGATTACGAAAATGGTATGGGAGTTTCTATGGGAATACTTAGAGAAGATACTCTCTTTGATTACAAGTTCGTAGGCCTTTCACACAATACCATTCGTGGTGCGGCCGGCGGAGCTGTTCTTTCAGCAGAACTGTTAACTGCCAAAGGTTATATTAAGAAGAAATAATTAGGAGGGTATCATGGCAAAAAAGAAGCTGGTTCTCGTTACATCACCACCGGCATGTGGTAAAACATTTATTACAAAGAATCTTGCAAGAGCACTGAATAACTGTGTTTATCTTGACAAGGATGATCTGATCATACTTTCAAAGCAGATTTATAAGGTGGCAAATGAACCATTTGACCGCTCATCTCAGTTCTTCCAGGAGAATATCAGAGATGCAGAGTATCTGGCAATTCTTGAGATTGCATTTAATGCTCTTAATTACAATGATACGGTTCTTATAAATGCCCCATTTAAAACTGAAATCAGAGATCAGCAGTGGCTTGATATGATGCGTAAAAAATTAGCTGCTAAAAATGCCGAGCTTTGCATTATCTGGGTTCATACTGATATCGAAGTAGTTCATCAGAGAATGATCACCAGAAATTCAGAGCGTGATACCTGGAAGATAGAGCATTGGGATGAATATGTGGCAACACAGGATTATACTGCGCCAGAGGATATTCCTGAGCTTTTTGTATTCAATAATTCCAGTGATGAAGAGTTTGACGAATCCATAGTTCAGGCTGTTGATTATATAAGACGTTAGTAAGGAGATTATCATGGCTAAAGTATTGCCTTTTGCTGCTATCAGACCGGAGGAAAGCCTTGTAAGTGAAGTGGCAGCACTTCCCTATGATGTCTATAAGAGAGCAGAAGCGAAGGAATTTGTATCAAAGAATCCTAAGAGCTTCCTCAGGATAGACAGACCGGAAACTCAGTTTTCAGATGATTTTGATATGTACAGTCAGCCTGTTTACGATGCTGCCAGAGATATGCTCAGAAATGATATCGAGAGCGGAGTTTACATTCAGGATGAGAAGCCGGAGTACTACATCTACGAGCTTATCATGGATGGCCGCTCACAGACCGGTATAGCTGCAGTAGTATCTGTTGATGATTATATCGACGGAACTATCATGAAGCATGAAAATACTCTGGCTGCCAAAGAGCAGGACCGTATAAATCATATCTACAACTGTGGCGCTCAGACAGGCCCAATCTTCCTTGCTTATCGTGACAGAAGCCGCATAAATGAGATCGTTGCCAGAGTTAAGGCTACTGACAAGACTTATGGCTTCACAGCTGATGACGGCGTGGTTCACAATGTATGGATCATAAAGGACGAGCAGGATATAGAAGCAGTAAGAGATGAATTCTCAAAAGAGGATAAGATATATATAGCAGACGGACATCACAGAGCTGCATCTGCCGTAAAGGTAGGTCTTAAGAAGAGAGAAGAAAATCCTGGCTATACAGGAGATGAAGAATTTAACTTCTTCCTTTCAGTTCTGTTCCCAGAGAGCGAGCTGAAAATCCTTCCTTACAACAGAGTTGTTAAGGATACAAATGGTCTTTCAAAGGATGAATTTCTCGCTAAGCTCAGCGAAGTAGCTGAGGTTAAGGCTGTAGACGGACAGTATCAGCCTGAGGAAAAGGGAATCTTCGGAATGTATTATGATAATACATGGTATGAGCTTAAGGTTCTTGATTCACTTAAAAATGATGATCCCGTTGAAGGACTTGATGTATCACTCCTTCAGGAAAATGTACTGGGACCTATACTTGGTATAGAAGACCCCAGAACAGACAATCGTATAGATTTCGTAGGCGGAATCAGAGGACTTGGGGAACTGGAGAGACGAGTAAGCGTAGACATGGAGATAGCATTTTCCATGTATCCAACATCCATAAGCGAGCTTTTCGATGTTGCTGACGCCGGACGCCTCATGCCACCTAAATCCACATGGTTTGAGCCAAAGCTTAGAAGCGGAATCTTTATTCATGAAATATAAAACCTACAGGCCGGCGTCTACCGGCCTTTTTTTTTTAACAATCTTAAGGCCCTTTTTGTTATTATTGCTTGCATGATACCTGGCTTTTGGGTATACTTATAGAAGGTATGTGTCAGTTGAATTGAGGCAGATAAGGAGTAAGATATGTCGACTAGAAGAAAAGCTGTATTCGCAATAAACTGGATGGAGGTTGAAGCGCTGACCAAAGCCAGACATGACAATCCTCATCATCTTCTTGGATTACATGAATGTATTGATGACGTTTTTGTCAATGTCTATCTTCCTGACGCAAAGGTTGTGAAGATAACTGATATAACTGAAGGAAAAACATACTCTCTTGTATCTGAAAGATATGAAGGATTTTATTCCATCAGACTTAAGGACAAGAAGAGATTTGAATACAGGGTAAAGGCCAAATTCCTTGATGGACACGAAGAGTCCTTCATCGATCCATACACCTTTGATCCTGTGATCGATCCTATAGATATAAGTCAGTTTAATGAAGGCCTTCATTATGAAATATATGAGAAGCTGGGCTCTCATCCTATGGAAGTGGATGGAGTATACGGAACCCTCTTTGCTGTGTGGGCTCCTAATGCTGAGCGCGTTTCGGTAGTCGGAAACTTCAATAACTGGGACGGCAGAAGATATCAGATGAGAAAGCTTGATTATTCAGGCATTTTCGAGCTCTTTATTCCGGGTGATTTTGAGGACGAGATATATAAATATGAAATCTGCTCCAAGTCAGGGGCAACCTTCATGAAGAGTGATCCTTATGCAGTATCATCCGAGATCAGACCTGCAAATGCATCAAGAGTTACCAAGCTTGATTATAAATGGAAAGACAAGGAATGGATTGACAAGCGCGATAAGAAAGACCTTGTCAGCAAACCGATGAATATTTACGAGGTTCATCTGGGTTCCTGGAAGAGACCGGAAGATGGCCGGGAGTTCTATAATTACAGAGAAGTGGCAAGACAGCTTGCTAAATATGTTAAGGAAATGGGATATACCCATGTAGAGCTTATGCCTGTAATGGAGCATCCATATGATCCATCCTGGGGATATCAGGTGACAGGCTATTATGCACCTACCTCAAGATACGGCAAGCCATCAGACTTCATGTACTTCGTTGATTACATGCATGAAAATGGTATCGGCGTCATTATCGACTGGGTTGCAGCTCATTTTCCAAAGGATGAGCATGGACTTGGAAGATTCGACGGAACAGCCCTTTATGAGCATGAGAATCCTCTCAAGGGAGAGCATCCTCACTGGGGTACATACATTTTCAATTATGGCAGAAATGAAGTAAGAAACTTCTTAGTAGCAAATGCCCTTTACTGGGCTGACAAATATCACGTAGACGGAATCAGAATGGACGCAGTTGCATCCATGCTTTATCTGGATTACGGAAGAGGAGACGGTCAGTGGATTCCGAATAAATTCGGTGGAAATGAAAATCTTGAGGCGGTTGAATTCATTAAGGAAGTCAACACCAAGATGAATGAACTTTTCCCTGGAGTTATGATGATCGCAGAGGAATCAACAGCCTGGCCGCTGATGACACATCCTATAGAAAGTGGCGGACTTGGATTTGATTTCAAGTGGAACATGGGCTGGATGAATGACTTCCTCAGATATATAAGTCTTGATCCACTCTACAGAAAGTATCATCACAATGACCTTACCTTCAGCATGGTATATGCATATAGTGAGAATTTCATTCTCGTGCTTTCACATGATGAGGTGGTACATGAAAAACGTTCAATGATCGAAAAGATGCCTGGTGGTTATGAGGATAAATTCTCCAACCTTAGGACAGCTTATGGATATATGGCAACCCATCCCGGAAAGAAGCTTCTCTTCATGGGTCAGGAATTTGCCGAAATGAAAGAATTCAGTGAATCTTCAGAGCTTGACTGGTCACTGTTCGAGTTTGATGCTCATAAGTGCATACATGAATATGTAAAAGCACTGAATAAGCTTTATCTTACGGAGCCTGCTCTTTATGAGCTGGATTCAGACTCCAAGGGATTTGCCTGGATCAGCGCAAATGATGCAAACCGTTCCATTATCTCATTTGAGAGAAGGGGCAAGGATGAAAAGGATACACTGCTTGTAATATGCAACTTCACTCCGGTGGATTCCAAGAATTATAAGCTGGCTGTTCCAAGTGCCGGAAACTGGAAGGAAATATTCTCCAGCGACCTGGCAAAATTCGGTGGTGAAGGTCACAACAACAGGGTAGTGAAGAAATCAAAAGAAGGAAAGGTTGATGACAGAGAGAATTATATCTCCATCACAGTTCCGGCCCTGTCGGTTTCAGTATTCAAGAAAAAAATATAAATGAGAAAGGGGAATCATTTCCCCTTTTTTCTTTTATAGGGGGCTTGACAAGTTTGATACAATAGTCTTTAGGATATTTTTATAAAATAGGAGGAACGAAAATGACAAAGATAGATATTATTTCCGGTTTCCTGGGCGCCGGAAAAACAACCCTTATTAAGAAGCTCATCGGTGAAGCTTTCGAGGGAGAACAGTTAGTCCTCATTGAAAATGAATTTGGAGAAATAGGAATAGATGGAGGCTTCCTT
>CADBMW010000059.1 GCA_902795855.1 uncultured Lachnospiraceae bacterium | reverse complement strand
AGAAGCATATGCTTCTTTGGGATGTTTGTCAGAAGTATCCGGCTAATAAAAAACTGAAGAAATTGTGAGGGGTTCGTCAGATGTACCTGTCTAAAAAAAGCTGAAGATATTTGTACAAGGGAGCACTTAGCTCCCTTTGTTTTTTCAGGAGGCACCTTGATGGATGTAAAATACTGTTTTATTCGAGAAGATTATTTCATAGCCAACAATAATTATATAAATATTCTTGATAATGGTGATACAAAGAAGCAGTCTCATAGAACACATTTGTGTTTATGTATTGAAAATGACAATAATAGATTTCTTATCCCTTTACGAAACAACCTTGGAGATGAGGTTAGAAAATTCGGAAGAATAGGACATTCTATACCAACACAAAATAGAAAAAAAGCCGGTTTAGATTATAGATATGCTTTAATAGTTAATGATGAAAAATATATAGAGTGGCAGGATGAGCGAAAAATACCGAAATCTCAATACAGTGTTATTGAAAGAGATATAAATGATATAAGGAAAGAATTTATGGTATATTTGAATGGCTATATTAAAGCGGCTAAAAAGCGGCGAATTCAAAAAGAACCTTTATATCGTGTTTCAAGCTTGCAAAACTTTAATGTAGAATTAAATGTGTAACAAAAATGAACCGGCGGGCCGGTTCATTTTTGTTTAATGATAATGACCATCATCATAATCATCTATATATCCGTCGTGGTCGTGGTCTGACATGAATTCACGACCGGTTATGCGCTTACGCTGGCGCTCTTCCTCTACCAGCTGGGAAAGCTGCTCTTTAGCTTCCCTGGACTGTTTGATATTTTTCAGCTCGAAGCATTTCATGGTTTTATCTGAGCTGTCGATAACAATGGTGCCCATTCCAAATATTCTCTGGATAAATGATCTTTTAAGAGAAATATCAAGAATTCTGTACAACCTGACCTCGTCTTCCCTGATTGAAAAAACACCACTTTTTACAAAAAGTCTTTCTTCATCATAGCTGTAAACAGTGAAGGTCCAAGGCAGTCCGCACCAGTTTCTTTTACGTTGTTTAAAGAGTATTTCCCCCATCTAAATTTCTCCTTTACATATGTATTGTTTTGTACTAAGATACAGATGTCACTTAAAACAAATCTACAACAGTATTGCATTTTATGCAAGAAAAAAGAAAGGATACCATGAAAAAACTATTAGCTGTTTTACTAATTTGCATTTTCATAGGTACATCAGGAAATACATATGCGATGATCTCTGATTCCATCGAAGAGAGTAAAGTGGAAGAGAGTAAGTTGAAGGTCAAGAAAGACACTATTGGCAGTTCTATTGCAATTTCCATATATGACATATATCGTGCTTCCAGCGAGGAAGGCATTACTATAAAGGTAGGAAAGAAGGAGAAGACCACAAAGAAGGTTGTGGGAAGCTTTGATACCAAGAAGGGCGAGGTTTATTTCGTTCCAAAGTTAAAGGATGGTTTCAAAGGCGGATTCTTTACTTCAGGAAAAGGCGTTTACCATTCAGATAAGAAGGGTAAGCTTGACAGAGGCTGGAAGAAGCTGAAGGGGAATTATTATTATTTCGACAGAAAGACCGGAAAGCTTGCCATATCAAAGAAGGTTGACGGCATCAAGGTTGATAAATACGGAGTTGCTGCAGATGATACTGCAAGCAAGATGAGAATTGGTACATATATTTCAGCCCGTAAGGTGGTTGAAAAGCAGACCAAGCCTGAAGACAGCAAGGAAGACAAACTGTTAAAGTGTTATAAATGGCTGGAAGCTTTGCAGTATAAGCAGTTCAGATCCTTCAAATCAGGATATTCAGCTTATCCTGATTCATGGGATGCCCTTTTTGCAGATGACATTTTCAAGTCTAATCAGGGCTGCTGTGTTTCCGAATCTGCTGCTCTTGCCTATATGGCAAAGGAATGTGGCTATGATGATGTAATACTCTGCAGTGACACAGGTCATGCATGGGTAGTTATCGACGGAAGACTTTATGATCCTCTGTTTGCAGAGGGCAGAAGCTTTTCTGAAAACTATAATGCGTCCTTCTCAGATTACAGAACAGCTGATGCGCCGATAACAAAGAAGATTTAACGCATTAAAGTGATAACGCATTGACGTAAAAAAGAAATTGATGTACTATTAGGAAGATGGTTTTTTATACCATCTTCTTTTTTCTTGAATACTATTTTTTGGGAGGGTATGAATAATGCCAATTACAGAATTATTGGAAAGAAATGCCAAAGAATTTGCAAATGATGTGGCACTTGTAGAGTTAAATCCTGCTATACAGGAGGTAAGAAGAGTAACCTGGAGAGAATATGAGCTTATTGAGCCAAATCCAAGAGCTCCTTACAGAAGAGAGATTACATGGAGTGTATTTAACGAGAAGGCAAACCGTTTCGCAAACCTGCTTCTCAGCAGAGGAATCAAAAAGAATGATAAGATAGGAATTCTTCTTATGAACTGCCTTGAATGGCTGCCTATCTATTTCGGTATTCTTAAGACAGGTGCTCTGGCGGTACCACTTAACTTCCGTTATGATGCTGACGAAATTGATTACTGCGTGGACCTGGCAGATGTGGATATTCTGGTATTTGGTCCTGAATTTATAGGAAGAGTAGAGGAAATAGCTGAGAAGATTTCCAGAAACAGACTCTTATTCTATGTAGGTGAAAACTGTCCTTCTTTTGCTGAGGATTATAATGAGATGGTTGCAAATTCCAGCTCTGTTTCACCTGAGATTGAGATTACAGATGATGACTATGGTGCAATCTATTTCTCATCAGGAACTACAGGATTCCCTAAGGCTATCCTTCATAAACACAGATCACTGATGCACAGTGCAAAGGTGGAGCAGGCTCATCACGGCCAGCAGAAGGATGATGTATTCCTTTGTATCCCACCTCTTTATCATACAGGTGCCAAGATGCACTGGTTTGGTTCACTGTACTCAGGAAGCAAGGCAGTACTTCTTAAGGGTACAAAGCCTGAATATATACTGGATGCTGTAAGCAGAGAAAAATGTACTATAGTATGGCTTCTGGTTCCATGGGCACAGGATCTTCTCATTGCCCTTGAAAGTGGAAAGCTGAACAAGGACGACTATGAACTGGATCAGTGGAGACTTATGCACATAGGTGCTCAGCCTGTACCTGCCAGCCTTATAACCAGATGGAAGGAAATGTTCCCTAACCATCAGTACGATACAAACTATGGTCTTTCAGAATCCATCGGACCTGGATGTGTACATCTCGGTGTTGAGAATATTGACCATGTTGGTGCTATCGGGGTTCCGGGATATGGATGGGAGTGTAAGATAGTAACCGAAGAGGATAAGATAATAGATAGAAATGACAGCGACTCTGTTGGCGAGCTTTGTGTTAAGGGGCCGGGTGTCATGACCTGTTATTATAAGAATGAAGAAGCTACAAATGAGTGCCTCAAGGACGGCTGGCTTTATACAGGAGATATGGCTAAATATGATGAGGAAGGCTTTATCTGGCTGGTAGACAGAAAGAAGGATGTCATCATCAGTGGTGGTGAAAATATCTATCCTGTACAGATAGAAAGCTTCATTATGAAAAACCGCAAGGTTCAGGACGTTGCAGTTATAGGAACTGCCGACGACAGACTTGGTGAGATTTCCACAGCTATAATACAGCTGAAGGAAGGAGAGACCTGTACGGAAGATGAAATGAATAACTTCTGTCTTGAGCTTCCAAGATATAAAAGACCACGTCAGATCATATTTGCTGATGTACCAAGAAATGCTACAGGAAAGATTGAAAAACCAGCACTTCGTGAAAAATATGGTGCTTCAAATCTTGTAGATCGTGAAAACAGGAAATAAATAATATCTGCCGGACAATAAATCTTCACTAAACTTTGTGCAGTTTTATAGTTGACATTCCTATGAAGCAAGTGAATTCGTGTCAAGAACCCTAGGAATTTGTTGAGAATTCACAAAATTTATAAAAAATGCACAAAATGGGTTTACTTTTTTGTATAATAATACTATAATAAGACTCAGTTAGCGAAGGTATTTGTGGGTGTACCTAATATAGAACGGATAGGGAGAGCCTGTTAGACTTTTATTTTATGGGGAAGGAAGTCTAACAGGCTCTTCTGCTTTTGTTGTGTATGCCAAAACTATGCTATAATGCTATAAACTAACTCGAATTACCTTGGGCGTGTTTATGAAAGGATTATTTTTTGTACATGAGTAATAACGAAGAAAGAATAAAAAGTGAATATAGAAAAAGACATAGTGGTGGCAGCTCCAAAAGGATAAGAAACCTGGAACGCCAGGTGGGAATGCTGTGGGTTCTTTTCTTTATTATAATTGTAGGAGTCGTAGTTGGACTGATACATAACTTTAGTGGAAAGAACGAGGCGAAGCATATCAAATATGTAAACATCCTCAGCGATGAGATAAAATTTGATGCTGACGCAGCCCTTACCCAGACCATACTGGACAATTACATGAGTTATCTTCATAAGGCTTATATCCTGTATGGTACTTATCCGAATTATGAGTATTACAAGATCAGTAATAATGTGGCCAGAAATGAGTATGACTGGTCAAAGGACTTCTATGTAGATGAAGGAAAACTCTACTATAATTATTATAAAGATGGAAAGGCTCTTGGTAAGCCGGGAATAGATGTTTCTGAATTTCAGAAGGAGATAGACTGGGAAAAGGTCAAGGGCACCGGAATGCAGGTGGCCATAATCCGCCTGGGATACAGAGGCTACGGAAAGGGAACCATAGTTAAGGATGCCCGTTATGAGGAAAATATCAAGGGTGCCACAGATGTGGGACTGGAGACAGGCGTTTATTTCTTCTCGGCAGCTATAAACCGGGATGAGGGCATCGAGGAAGCAAATTATTGCATAGAAAATCTTCAGGGAAAGAAGATAACCCAGCCCGTTATTATAGATACAGAATATGTTTATGAAGACGCCGAAGCCAGGTCAAATGTCATATCCGTGGAAGACAGAACCGCGGCAGTTGTGGGCTTCTGCGAAACCATTGAAGCAGCCGGCTATACACCTATGATTTATGCAAGCCAGGATCAGTTCATCAAATATCTGGACATTGATCAGATAGGCAAATGGGATTTCTGGCTGGCGGCCTATGATACACCATTCTTCCCTTATCATACTGAAGGTTATCAGTATGCTCCTTCGGGATATGTGGATGGGGTAGATACCCTGGTGGACCTGAACGTCTGGATGAGATGACAAATTTCCCCTTATAAGGTATACTTATATAGGTTGTTTTTAGAATAGTTACATTAATTAATCAACATAAAATAAAGACAGTGGAGGTAAGACTATGTGGTACAATGAATCGGTTTTCTATCAGATATATCCTCTTGGATTCTGTGGAGCACCATTTGAAAATGACGGAAATCTTGAATCGAGAATCCTTAAGGTAATAGATTGGATCCCTCATATTCAGAAGCTGGGGGCAAATGCTATATATTTTTCACCGGTATTTGAATCGGATACACATGGATATAATACCCGTGACTACGGACTGATCGATAAAAGACTGGGAACAAACGAAGATTTTAAAAAGGTAGTGGACGCACTTCATGAGGCAGGCATCAAGGTAGTGCTTGACGGAGTGTTCAACCATGTTGGTCGTGGCTTCTGGGCATTTCAGGATGTGCTGGAAAAGAAATGGGATTCTCCTTATAAGGACTGGTTCCATATTTCTTTCGACGGTAATTCAAATTATAATGATGGACTCTGGTATGAGGGCTGGGAAGGAAATTATGATCTGGTAAAGCTTAACCTTCAGAATCCTGCAGTTGTAGATCATCTGTTGGACAAGGTTAAATACTGGGCTGATTACTTTGATATCGATGGTCTCAGACTTGACGTGGCATACTGCCTGGACAAGGGCTTCATACACAGACTTAAGGAATTTACAACCGGACTGAAGCCGGAGTTTCTTCTTTTGGGAGAACTGCTTCACGGCGACTATGCTCAGTTCGTTGGAGATGGAATGCTGGATAGCTGCACAAATTATGCATGCTACAAAGGCCTTTACTCCAGCTTTAACAGCAATAACATGTTCGAGATCATTCATTCACTTATGCAGCAGTTTGGTCCTGAGGACTGGTGCCGCTATAGAGGAATGCATCTTCTCTCATTTGTAGATAATCATGACGTTACAAGAATTGCAAGCATACTGACAAACAAAGCACATCTTCCGCTGGTTTATGCTCTCAGCTTTGGTATGCCGGGAATTCCTTGTGTATACTATGGAAGTGAGTGGGGAACCGAGGCTCGTAAGGAGGAAGGTGATCCTGCACTTCGGGCATGCTTTGAGGAACCTGAGTGGAATGAGCTGACTGATTTTATATCCAGACTTGCAAAGGCTAAGAAGGAAAGCAAGGCTCTGAATTACGGAGGCTTCAGAAGCGTGGTGCTTACAAATCACCAGTGCATATTTGAACGCCGTACAGATGATGAAAGAGTTCTGGTTGCCATCAATGCATCTGATCAGCCTTACACAGCACATTTTGATGCAGGCTGCGGTCAGGCAACAGATCTGATAACAGGACAGCTTCATGATTTCGGTGGCGGCTCCGAGCTTAAACCTTACTCAGCCGAATTCTGGCTTATGGAAAAATAGAATTAATAAATAAATTAAATTAATAAATAGATTTAATCTTTTTTTAATCTTTCTGTAAGGACACTTTTAATTATTAAGATTATTATAGGAACTGTCAAAAGGAAATGGCCAAATAACTGATGACAAAATAGTAATCAGTAAAAGTAAAATAATTAAAAGGAAAGAAAGAGGTAAAGGTTATGGATAATTTCGAAAAAGTTGAAAAGTTAGTTGCAAAGGCAAATGTATCATATGAAGAAGCAAAGAAAGCTCTGGATGAAGCAAACGGCGATATGCTGGATGCAATGATCATCCTTGAGAAGCAGGGTAAGGTAAATGGTCCTCAGCAGAGTATCTACACAACCAACCCTTCAACAGCAACCGGTTACAGCGATGTACCTGCAGCAGTTGAGAAAAGCGAAAAGGCAGAGGGCAAGGGATTCTTCAAAACAATCGGAGATGGAATCAAGAGAGCATTCAACTATACAGTTGATAACAGACTCAGAATCACCAGAAAGGGTTCTCTGGTAATGGACATTCCTCTCTGGCTGGCAATCATCCTTATGCTTTGTGCATGGCATCTTCTCCTTGTAGTAATCGTTGTTTCATTATTCCTTGACTGCAGATATTCAATCCAGGGCAAGGATGATGCAAAGAGTGTAAATGATATACTTAATCAGGCTTCTGATCTTGCGGGAAAGGCAAAGGAAAGCTTTACAACTCAGAGCGCTCCTGCAGCAGACACAGCTACACAGCAGGCTTATCAGAGCCCATACAGAGCAGATGCAGTAAATAACGCAGCAGCACAGCAGACAGCTACTCCTGCAGCTCAGACAGTTGATTCAGCAACTCAGACAGTAGAACCTGCAGCTCAGGCAGATAACACAGCTGCACCACAGGATTTTCAGAATGTAGATGAAAATAAATAAGAAGGTGTGCAAGGTAGTGCACAAAAGGTAAGATTATGGGAGCATACATATTAGTAGTAGAAGATGAAGAAAAACTAGCCAGATTTATCGAACTGGAGCTTAAGCATGAGGGCTATGAAACGGATAAAGCGATGGATGGCCGGGAAGCTCTGGAGAAGGCTCTTGAAAATGATTATGATCTGATACTGCTGGATATAATGCTCCCCAGTCTTAACGGTCTGGAAGTATTAAGACGTCTCAGCAAAGAGAAGTCTACACCAGTAATCCTTCTTACAGCAAGAGATGCTGTAATGGATAAGGTTTCCGGACTGGATGCGGGAGCAGTGGATTATATAACGAAACCATTTGCCATAGAAGAACTTCTGGCAAGAATCAGGGTTGCCCTTAAGCTCCATGCAGTTTCAGCTGCAAATTCGGGTGACGCCGCCCATCAGACAGGTGTAAATGAAGCGGCAGATCCGGCCAGTGACAAGGCTGCCGGAATATATCGCTGGAAGGGACTTGTTCTTAATGATCCCAAACATAATGTGACTTATAACGGTCACAGTATAGAACTCACAAATAGAGAATTCATAATGTTAAAGGTCCTCCTGGAAAATATGGATATAGTTCTTTCCAGAGATACGCTGCTTGAAAGAGTATGCGGCTATGATTATCTGGGAGAAACAAATGTAATAGATGTTTATGTAAGATACCTCAGATCTAAAATTGATGAGGTTTTTGGTGTAAAAATGATTCAGACCGTTCGAGGTGTTGGATATGTCATTAAATCGGAATAAACCGAATCCACAGGAAAGACGAATGTCTTCAATAGCAAAAAAACTCCATGATCAGGTAGTATTACAGAAAATGGGGCTTTTTTTTACGGCTAATATATTTCTGTTTGTTTCGGTTGTTGTGGCCTATATTGCTGAGGCTGAGAGGACTTCTATTGGAAGACTGGTGCTTTGTAGAAGATATATCACCACCAGAGGAGAAGGCCTGTCAAATATCGTCTATGTAGTACAGGACGGGAAAAAAGTATTATTAGAAAAGAATATTAATCATGCCATTATATATGGCCTGATTTTAGTGATAATAGCCATAGTATTTCAGTTTTTGAATCTGGTGCTGGCTTATTACGGCGAATATAGAAGAATTAAGAAGACCTTAAAGCCCATAAATGATATGGCCATCAGGGTGGATGAGCTGAGCCGTCTCAGCTTTGACGAAAGCAAATTTCATATCGTTGAAAATGCCATAGAAAACATTTCCCCTGCTCAGACTACCCAGCTTTCACTGGGAGACTCCGATCTTCAGGGAATAGAGGCTGCCATGAATAACATGCTGAAAAAAATGCATGAGACCTACATGCAGCAGGCCAGATTCGTAAATGACGCATCCCATGAGCTGAGAACTCCTATAGCTGTTATCCAGGGATATGCCAACATGCTGGACAGATGGGGTAAAGAAGATGAGGAAATACTGGACGAATCCATTACTGCCATTAAGAATGAATCCGACCATATGAACCATCTGGTGGAGCAGTTGCTTTTCCTGGCAAGAGGAGATGCAGGAAAGACCACCATGACCTTTGAAAATGTCATATTAAATGATGTGATGAATGAAATATATGAAGAGTCTCTGATGATCGACGAGAATCATATATATAAATTTGAAGAAAGAGAAAAGGATATCCACGTAAAGGCGGATCCGGGAATGCTGAAGCAGGCCATGAGGATTCTGGTGGACAATGCCGCAAAGTATACCGGCAAGGGTGACGATATAATCCTGTCGGTGGGTACACAGGAAGGCAAGGCTTATATTCAGGTTCAGGATACGGGAATTGGTATGGCTGAGGCGGATGTAAAGCATATGTTTGAAAGATTCTACCGCGCCGATGATACCAGAAAGGTTCAGGGAACCGGACTGGGGCTTTCCATAGCCGGTTGGATTGTGGAGAAGCATGGAGGATATTTTGAAATCCTTTCCCGCAAAGACCTGGGTACCAGAATTAAGATACTACTTGAGAGAGTTTCGTAAGAAACGGAGCAATCCGTATGTCATATGGTCCTACACCAAAAAAAACACCGAAAATAGCTAACTCGGTGTTTTTTTTGTTGTAATACGAACATTAAAATGCTAAAATCAAAAAGACTATGGGATGAAATAAGTATCATACATAGAAGAAAAAGAAAATCATACAAAGTAAGGAGTATATACACATGTCACAGAAGATCACATTTGATTTTGAGAACACAAAGTTTATGGCAGACGATGCAGCAGTTGCTGCCATCAGACCAAGAATCGAGGCTGCTAAGAAGACTCTGGTTGAGAAGACCGGAGAAGGAAATGATTTCCTCGGATGGATAGACCTCCCTGTTGATTATGACAAGGAAGAGTTTGCCCGCATTAAGAAGGCCGCTGAAAAGATTAAGGCTGACTCAGATGTTTTCCTTGTTATAGGAATAGGTGGTTCATATCTTGGAGCAAGAGCTGCCATCGAAGCTCTTCGTCATGGTTTTTACAATTCTGTTTCAAAGGAAGTAAGAAAAACTCCGGAGATTTATTATTGCGGAAACAACCTGAGCTCAACATATATTTCTGAGCTTATCGAGGTTATCGGAAACAGAGACTTCTCTGTAAATGTTATATCTAAATCAGGTACAACTACAGAGTGTTCAGTAGCATTCAGACTTTTCAAGGAGCTTCTTGAGAAGAAATATGGAAAGGCTGAGGCAGCTAAGCGTATCTATGCTACAACAGATAAGGAAAGAGGAGCTCTTAAGACTCTTTCAAATTCAGAGGGTTATGAAACCTTCGTAGTTCCTGATGATGTAGGTGGAAGATTCTCAGTTCTTACTGCAGTAGGTCTTCTTCCAATCGCAGTTTCAGGTGCTGATATCGACAAGCTTATGGAAGGTGCTGCTATAGCTCGTGAGTACTGCCTTTCAAATGATTTTGATAACAGTGATGTACTTAAGTATGCAGCTGTAAGAAATGTCCTTCATGAAAAAGGACTTGGTATGGAAATTCTTGGAAACTTCGAGCCTGCACTTCACTATGTAACAGAGTGGTGGAAGCAGCTTTACGGAGAAAGTGAAGGAAAGGATGGCAAGGGTATATTCCCTGCAGGTGTTGACTTTACAACAGACCTTCATTCACTTGGCCAGTTCATCCAGGAAGGAACAAAGAATCATTTTGAAACATTTATAAATGTTCTCAATCCTCGCAAGGCTGTTGTTATGCAGCAGGAGGAAACAGATCTGGATGGTCTTAATTATCTTGCAGGACAGACAGTTGACTTCATCAATAAGTGCGCTATGAACGGAACAATCCTTGCACATGTAGACGGAAATGTTCCTAATATAAGAATAGATATGGAAACTATCGATGAGCTTGCACTTGGTGAACTTTTCTACAAGTTTGAGTTTGCCTGCGGTGTCAGCGGATATACACTTGGAGTTAATCCATTTAATCAGCCTGGTGTTGAAAGCTATAAGAAAAACATGTTTGCACTTCTCGGTAAGCCGGGATTTGAGGATAAGACAGCAGAATTAAGAGCAAGACTTAATGGTTAATTATATGAATATAAATAATTCTAAAAAACGTTATATTCTGGCGATGCTATTTACGATGGCGGTTATGGCATTTGTTATGCTGGGGGGCAAGGCTCCCTCAGTATATGCAGCTGACATGAGTCTCAGTACCTGCGAGCCTGATGAGGTAATAGGTGATATCAAGATATATCATGCTGAGGAAATGATCGGCGAAGCCCCTGTAGATGCTAAGACCTCGGAGGTAAGTGATGATGCAATGGGCAGCCTGTCCAAGGGCGACGTGGTGGCCCGTGACTGGTATGCTTATGGTTCAAGGTATTTTTATCAGCAGCTGTCATCTACGGAGAAAAGCTTCTACAGAGCAATGTACGCAAGCTGCATGTATCTTCTGAATACGGTGGATGCAAATCCTGACAGCCCTGCAAATTATACTACCTGCCAGTTTAAGCTGAATGGAAGACAGTATTCGGAATGTCTTTCCAGAGGCTTTGCATATAATCATTATGGCATGACCTATGAACAGGCTTCCAAGGTAACACTGGTTTTCCTTTATGAGAATCCTCAGTTTTATTTT
>CADBMW010000058.1 GCA_902795855.1 uncultured Lachnospiraceae bacterium | reverse complement strand
CCACAACCCTCTGGTCGGTACGCAGCTTGTAGTGGAGCTGTCCCGTACCTACATCCACAGCATAAACCCTGGCAGCACCGTTTTGCAGCATACAGTCCGTAAATCCGCCAGTCGAAGACCCGATATCCATGCAGACCTTCCCTGCCGGATTCAGACTGAAATATTCCATCGCTTTCTCAAGCTTCAGCCCGCCTCTGCTGACATATTTCAGAGTTTTTCCTCTTACTTCTATATTCACTTCTTCGGGAAATGTGCTTCCGGCTTTATCTTCCTTTTCACCTTCCACATATACGATCCCGGACATTATTATAGCTTTGGCCTTTTCTCTGGATTCGGCAAGGCCTTTTTCCAGGAGAAGGACATCAAGGCGTTTTTTCATTTTTTACCTCGTTATTCACTAATATCTGACAGGAGCTTTTCTGTTATGCTGTCTGCATCCAGTCCAAGAGATTCCTTCAGGCGGCTGACGCTGCCATGCTGAACGGTCTCATCCTCTATACAGAAATGCTTCAGCTTTGCTGTGCTTCCCATCTTTGCCATTTCATAGCCTACAGCCTCGCCGACACTTCCGCGCCTTACGGTACCTTCAAGAACTGCCACCACCTCAAAATCTCTGATGGTTTCTCTTATTCTCTCGATATCCAGAGGATTGATAAATCTCATATTTACCACCTGAGGCTGGAAATTAGTTTTTTCTTTTATCTTATCTCTGACACTTACTGCAGTTTCCACCATATCTCCAACTGCAAGTATGGCCAGCTTTTTAACATGTACATCACCAACCTGAGAGGTGAAATTTATAACCTCTGAACGACCATGAATAAATTTCTGATTCTGGTCATTCAGCTCTGTATATGCTCTTCCCTTAGGATACTTGATGGCTATAGGGCCATCAAAGCTTACGGCATAATCCATGGCTGCTTCCAGCTCCTTTGCACCCTTTGGAGCGATAACCGTAAGATTCGGTATACTTCTGAGATAGGAGGTGTCATATATTCCGTGATGGGTCTCACCGTCTTCTCCCACAATTCCCGACCTGTCTATCATTACTATCACATGAAGCTTCTGCAGACATACATCATGAAGCAGCTGATCGTAGCCTCTTTGCAGGAAGGAGCTGTAGATTGCCACAAATGGTATCAGCCCTCCTTTTGCAAGACCCGCCGCAAAGGTCAGGGCATGCTGCTCTGCTATTCCCACATCAAAGGTTCTGTCAGGATGTGCCTTCTGAAAGGCCCTTATTCCTGTTCCTCTGGACATGGCCGCAGTTATGGCCACTATATCTTTATTCTCAGCTCCCAGCTTTACTAATTTCTTTGCAAATACATCTGTATAACAGGCCGCTGTCTTAGGACTTTTTGCATGACCTGTTTCTATATCAAAAGGTCCCACTCCATGGAAATGCTCCGGATATCTTTCAGCTATCTTATAGCCCTTACCCTTAACTGTCTTTACATGGATGATAATAGGCTTATTCAGCTCAAATGCAGCTTCGAAAAGCTCCGTCATGGTATCTATATCATGACCGTCTACAGGACCGATATAGGTCAGTCCCATTACTCCGAATATGGTTCCTGGAACCAGGAGTGTTTTAAGAGAATCCTTGGAACGCTTGATACCCTTTGCCATTTTCTCACCCACACTTGGAATATCAAGGAGGGCATTTTCCACATTTGACTTCAAAAAGTTATATGACTTTCCTATACGGAAACGGCTCAGACTGCTGGATAATCCACCAACATTCTGGGATATGGACATTTCATTATCATTAAGGATTATCAGGCAGCTGGAATTCAGAAGTGCCAGCTGATCCAGAGCCTCAAATACCATTCCTCCGGTCATGGATCCGTCACCTATTACGGCGGCAATCCTTTCGTTGGTTCCCTTTATATCTCTGGCCTGAGCAAGTCCCAGGGCAGCAGAAACAGAGGTCGAGCTGTGACCTGTATTGAAGGCATCCGTATCAGACTCGGATGACTTCGGGAAACCACTCATCCCTCCAAATTGTCTAAGCTTATAGAATTCATTTTTTCTTCCTGTCAGAATCTTGTGGGTATAGGACTGATGACCTACATCGTAGATGATCTTGTCCTGAGGCAGATTCATACATCTGTGAAGTGCCATGGTAAGCTCAACGGCTCCCAGATTAGAGGCCAGATGTCCACCTGTTTTGCTCACATTTTCCAGCAGAAATTGTCTGATTTCTCCTGCAAGAAGCGGTAAATCAGACGATTCTATATCCTTTATATCATTTTCTTTATTTATTCTGTCCAGAAGACTCATTAAAATTTCTCCGGATTATCCCCTCTTAATTGTCACGATCTATCAGGAGATTTATCAACTCTATCAGCTTATCTCTTGATTCATTTGAAGGAATAACGTTTTCTATAATATCTATGGCCTCTTCGGATTTTGTCTTTACAAACTCTCTGGATTTCTCCAGACCGAAGATGGCTGCGTAAGTATTCTTTTCATTTCGCTGGTCCTGATGTACCTCTTTACCCAGCTTATCCTTATCTCCAACTATGTCAAGTATATCATCTTGAACCTGGAATGCAAGCCCAAGAGCTTCCCCCGCTTTTTCAAGCTGTGCTACAGTTTTTTTATCCGAACCTGCAAGGGTCCCACCTATCATAAGCGGTGCCTGTATAAGGGCTGCAGTTTTGTTTTTATAGATATAATCTCTTTCTTCATCATTTACATCTGCGCCGGATTTTTCCACGTCAAAGGCCTGTCCCCCAAGCATTCCGTCTATTCCAGTCTTTGAAGAAAGGATGGCAAATGCTGTCTGATAGGCACTTCTGAAATCCAACTCCTCTCCTGCCAAAGTGAGCATATCATCTTCATCCATTTCAATGGCTCTCTGGCTGAGCTTTCTCATCATATCATCAAAGGAACCTGTAAGCTCCAGCTGATCCAGAAATGATTTCTCTCTGTTGCCTATAACATTCATAAGATGTTCGGTTCTGTATTTAAGCAGGCTGCCATCAAAATCCGATGCAACCCTTTCATAAGCATAGTTAAGCAGAGCATCTCCTGCAAGAATGGCTGTGGACTCATCAAATTTTACATGAACTGTAGCCCGGCCTCTTCTTAAGGTATCATTGTCCAGAGCAGGCAGATCGTCATGTATGAGAGAATGTGTATGTATCATCTCGATAGCCGCCATAAATGACTTCAGTATATCTTCTCTTGCCAGATCAGATGCCCGATCCTTTGATGACTGATTATTCCTTACAGCATTAAAAGTAAGCATCATCAGTGTCGGTCTGATGCGTTTTCCTCCTGCTGACATGGCATAATTCATAGCTTCCACCACCTTTGCCGGATATTTTCCGGGATCAGGCAGTTTTGAGATTATAATACCTTCCACTAAATCCTTCATAAGCTTTACCTCATTATTCCTCTGCCGAAAGAATCTGCAGTTCCTTCTCTACACCCTCTAAATTTACTCTGCATTTTTCAGCCAGCTCCACACCCTCTTTATAAAGCTTCATGGAGTCGCTGAGAGTTGTTCCTGATTTTGCAAGCTCGTTATTAATTTCCTCAAGTCTTGCCAGGGATTTTTCGATATCAAATTTTTCCTCTGTTTTCTTGTCTGCTGTCTTTTTTGCTGCCATGTTGTCCTCTTTATTTTAATAATTATTTCAGTGATGGAATATATCATCCAGGGCACGGCTTAAATTGCTGCGCCCGTCAATGTAGCTTACCTTTCCTGTAGAGTCCAGGTAATTTACCAGCTTCTGCCAGTCTTTAAATATAATGTCTGTCATTTCAAATTTGTATTTGTAATTATAATATATCACAAGCTTGCTGTAATGGGTTGTATGATATCTGCTGTGGCTGCTCAGGCCTGTGATAACCTCACACTTCTGGATATCATTCACGCTGATAGTATCACTTGATACATAAAATCTGGTAAGTGTAAGGGATCTCCCAAATACCACTACCCGCTTACCCGAATATGAGATAATAAAGTAAACATAAATCAGAACCATAGCCCATAGAAAAAACTTAGACATAAGCATATACTTATTTACTTCCGGATTTTGAAAACCCTTTGCCAGCATATTAAAATAAATCATACTTACAATGGTAATGAGTAATACAATTCCAAGGACGACAACCTTATATATTTTGACCCTTACTGTGAAATTGTCGGGAACAACTATGGTATCTGTATTTACATAGTATCCGTCCACATCTAATCTTGGATCCTGAGGCTTTTCCTCATCATACATATTCATAAAATAATCGCTCATCAAAGGTCCCTCTCAACTTTGTTAACTATAGTATCTATACTACCATCGTGCAGCGTTATCTTTAATGTATTTCCTTCTTTTATTCCATTTACGGTGAGAAGTGGACCTTCTCCCGATTCTATATAACCATATCCACCCCGGAGCTTTGCCGTAGGGGAAAGGCCGTCCAGTCTGGCAATGCTGACCTCCAGTCGATTCTTATAAAGATTAAACCTGTTCTTCATTGTATTATGAAGGGTGTCCGTCAGGGATGCCAGGTATTGCTGTTTATTATTCAAAGTCTTCTCGGGACTGAGGCTGCTGAGCCTTCCCGATAATCTCTGCAGCTGGAGGTTCATTTCCTGAAGCTTGCTTCTTATGGAACTGTCCAGTCGTCTTCTTTCATTTTTAACATTTGCTATAACCGACATAATGTCCGGTATAGCAAGCTCTGCTGCCGCTGAAGGTGTGGGTGCCCGCAGGTCCGCCACATAATCAGCTATTGTATTGTCCACCTCATGTCCTGTACCGGAAATGATAGGTGTCTTAGCCGCATAAACGGCTCTTGCTACTATCTCTTCATTAAAGGCCCAAAGATCCTCGATAGAGCCACCGCCGCGTCCTATGATAATGGTATCCAGGTTCATCTTATCCAGAACCTCTATACCCTTTACAATGGTTTCAGCCGCTCCATCTCCCTGAACCTTGGCAGGATAAAGAATCAGCTGCACATATGGATTTCTCCTTCTGGCGATATTCATTATATCCTGAATAGCCGCTCCTGTTTCAGCGGTTACTATTCCCACCTTCTTGGGAAACTGGGGAATGGGTTTCTTTACTTCGAAATCAAAAAGTCCTTCGTCATAGAGCTTCTGCTTCAGCTTCTCATACTGTTCAAAAAGCTTGCCCTTGGTATCCACATCCTGAGCCATCTTTCTGACATAAAGCTGGTAGCGTCCGCCCTGCTCATAGACGCTTACGCCGCCCTGGGCATAGACACTCATTCCATCCTCCAGACGGAAGGTGAGGCCTGAGGAGACATTACCCTTAAACATAACACAAGGCATGGAGCCTGTTTCGTCTTTCAAAGTGAAATAAATATGCCCCATGCTGTGGTATTTACAGTTCGAAACCTCTCCCTTTATTACAAGATTCTTGAGAAGGTAATCGTTTCCTATTAGATTTTTTAGATATGTATTTATCTGACCTACTGTATAGTACTTCAACTTACTTCCTTTTGGATTATTATTTCTGGTTCATGATATTCGCTAAAACACCATTTATAAATGCGGATGATTTATCATTGCAGAACTTTTTCGACAGCTCCACTGCCTCATTTACAGCTACTGCATCAGGTATATCATCATCAAAGATCAGCTCATAAACACCGACTCTTAATATGGCAAGCTCTGCTTTACCTATTCTGTTCAGCTTCCAGCCCCTGCTGTTTTTCTGGATATATTCATCAATCACCGGCAGCTTTTCCTTTATGTTTTCTACCTTGGCATTGATATAATCCGAATTCTTCTCCGAAGGCTTGTAATCTTCTATATCTATCTCTGGAAGCTCCTCTGCCTCCGAATAAAACGGAAGCTGAAATATAGTCTTGAATATAGCTTCTCTTTCTTCACGTCTTGTCATCTGTATTTTACTCCTTACTCAGAAAAATCAATTCCTGACACTTTGACATTAACTCTGGAACACTGAATTCCGGTCATAGTCTGAAGAGACTGTCTAACCTTCTCCTGTATATTCTTTGATACTTCAACTATGTTGTATCCGAATTTCACCTCAACAGATACATCTACCAGAGCCTTGCCCTCTTCAAAAGTAACGGTAATACCCTTGGAAAGAGAATTTTTTCCAAGCATGGCTATGATTTCTCTGGTTATTCCACCTGTAAGCTTGGATACACCATCAACCTCAGTTACTGCCAGTCCTACTATACTGGATACAACATCATCAGCAATTTTGATGATACCCTCACCGGTTTCTTCATTTAAAGGATATTTATTTTCTTTATTTGTATCAGCCACTTCAAATACCTCCGTTCTTTACTAATTGCTCCCATGTAAATTATCATAACACAAGGATTTATATTTTGCATCTGAAATAGTTCTGGGCCATACAGGTTTCCTTCTTTCTTTTGTTGACCTCAACTATACCATTTTGATCTTTTATAACTACGCTGTCGTCAGGGATTTCCCTGTTAAATACTACTGCATCCACGCCTACGGAAACTCTGTCTCCCACAGGTTTATTTCCGATGATCTGTGCCCCGGATGCAAGGAAAAGTCCCTTGCCCAGAACAGGTGCCGGATTTCCATCTGCATCTGCATCTGTATTAACTGTAACATTCTGGAATATTACCAGATAATCATTATAGACAGCATTTCCAATAATGGTTCCCACCGGATGTCCCAGGAAGAAATGATCCGGCATATGACATTTGTAGGAAAGGAAAAAGCTGTGCAGCATTCTATTCAGATAAAGTACCTTGTCACAGATTACTTTATTCTGGGATGTATTCCATAAACTGTTCATGAAGAAATACAAAAACTCTGCATACTGGTCTGCATGAAGATGGGAGAAGAAAGTCTGCTTTCCATCTGAGTAGGCCGGAAATGTTATCTCCTTGAAGCAGTGCTCCACTCTTTCTAAAGCCAGCTCGAAGGCACTGTCAATATCTGCCCCCTCCATGTGAACATTGTCTGGGAAATAATTATCCAGCTGCCTTGCAAGATATTTTTTTAGTTCGTCCTTTGGTAATGAAAGTTCCATATCTTCCCTTTCCTTCTATTTCTTTACCTTGGCCTTCTTTGGTGCGCCGGCCTTCTTCAGGTAGCTCTTATAAACCTTCTGTTTCTTTGCAGGAACCTTGAATACAGCATGCTGATAAATCTTTGCAAATGCCTTGGTACCAATACTCTTCTTTCCCAGAAGATTTGTTTTTATGATCACATTGTTCAGCTTGCTGCATCCGAAGAATGCTTCCTTGCCGATACTCTCTATATTTTCACTGATGGTAACCTTCTTCAGCTTCTTGCAGTTCTTAAATGCTCCCGGAGCTATCTTGGTTACCTTATATGTATATCCGCTTATTGTAACTGTCTTTGATATAGCAACCTTTGTAACCGTTGTCTTTACAGGCTCTTTATATGTAAGTGTATCAGTTCCGGTTACAATATATTTTGCACTTGGTGACACCCATACAGAACCAACTGCCGGATGATTATCTGTTGACGCTGCAGAAGCTGCAGGTGCAGCCGGTGCTGCTGAAGCAGGAGCCGCAGGTGTTGTTGAAGCAGGCGCTGCCGGCTGTGTTGATGCAGGGGTTGTACCCTGTCCACCCGGTGCAGCAGGACCACCCTGGGAAGGATCGTTTTCCGGACCACCAGTAACCACCGGAGTAACTATTGAGGTAACTATTGGTGTAACCGTTGGCGTAACTGTTGGTGTAACCTGAGAATCCGGTTTTCCTGTTGGAGTTCCTGTTGGTGTTACTCTTGGAGTTGTTGTCGGTGTTTACGTTGGTCTTGTTGTTGGTGTTGCTGTTGGTGTAACCTTTGGTGTCGTCGTTGGCTTCACTGTCGGCGTTGCTGTTGGTGTCGCTGTTGGCTTCACTGTCGGTGTTGCCGTTGGTGTCGCTGTTGGCTTCACTGTTGGTGTTGCTGTTGGTGTCGCTGTTGGCTTCACTGTTGGTGTTGCAGTCGGTGTCGCTGTTGGCTTCACTGTTGGTGTTGCAGTCGGTGTCGCTGTTGGTGTTGGAGTCGGAGGATCTATAGGAATAAATCCCTGACTTGAAAACTTTCTTACCACCGATGCAATTTCAGAGCTGCCGTGTTCTGAATAAGTCTTTATATTATTACTATCCTTAGCTGCTGTAATGCTTCCTGTTATAGCATCAGTTGAAGTAGTCACACAGTTCTGAGTATCCACAGGAGTTATGGTATAAGAAGTTCCCACCGGAAGATAATTAAATAATACTGTTCCTGTATTATAATCCGAACTATAATCTCCGTTTAATGTGACATTTAATGTGGCTACATATTCCTTAGCCTTTGTATCATATGTAAAGGTAGCACTTGATGAACCATCTGCAGTGCTTACTGTTCTATTCTTAAAGGTTTCATCTGTTCCCGGTCCTGTAAATTTTACATTATACTCAAGAGGCAGATAGCTTGGAAATGCATCACCTGAATCATCACGGTTCTGATTCAGTCTGAGACTTCCTGTCATATAGTCCATATACAGAGTTATATCTGTGGCGGCTGACGCAGACAAAGTCTTTGTCTTTCCATTAAAATTATTGAACGTAGGAACCTTATATACAGATGTAACAGCCTGCTGGGTACTCCAATCCAGATAAACATATGATGGAAGTGTACATTTGATGGTATATCCATCCGGTATATTAGTTAACTGAAAATCCTGGTTTTGATATGTAAGCATATAAAATGTTCCTGACGGATTGGCATTTAAGGTTCCATTATTAGGATCTGTAAGTCCTTCTGTCAGGTTTGTTGTATATATAGGTCCCTGAAATCTGTTACCTACAGTTATAGTTATCAGATAAAGCTTTTTATCCTGAGGATCCAGCTCTCTAATCACTCCTTTTGTTGTATCGGCTCTAAGGGCACATGTTAATCTGTTTTTCAGATTTACAACACATGTTCCCTCTGCATTTACCCTGTCGAGCTTTCCGGTGTTTCCCAGCATTGACATCAAAAGTATCAGTGCTATAGCAAGTGAAATCATTTTTTTACTGAGATTATTCATTGTTTTTTCCCGTTTTCCTTTTTTTTATTTCCCCTGTTAATTTACAAACAATTTAACCTTAATGCTCTATACCTTTTCACTATTGGTATTTCTTGAT
>CADBMW010000057.1 GCA_902795855.1 uncultured Lachnospiraceae bacterium | reverse complement strand
TCTGAAAAGGAGATACTCTTTAAGAAGGAGCTGGATGATATAGCTAAAAGTTGCGACAGATTTAAAGTAATATATGTTCTGTCCGATGAAGAAAAGAATGGATATGAGCATGGCTTCCTGGGCGTGGACCTGATAAGAAAATATGCACCTGCTTCGGATTACAGCTTGTATGTCTGCGGACCTGCAGCTATGTATGAATTTGTAAGGGGCGAAGTAAAGAAGCTGGGACTTCCAAAGAGAAGAGTACGCTATGAGGCTCCCGGTGAATACAAAGTAAAGAATGATCCTAAATTCTCTAAGGACGCATTAGAGAAAACATATAAGATAAAGGTTGATCTTCCGGATGGGCGAAAGATCATCGATGCAAGAGCAGATGAAAGCATACTTGTTGCTCTGGAAAGAGCCGGAATCAAGGCACCAAGTCACTGCCGCAGTGGAGAATGCGGTTTCTGCAGAATGCGTGTTAAGTCCGGCGAATACTATGCTCCCGAGAGCACTGAGCACAGGAGAGGGGCTGATATAAAGAATGGATATATCCATGCTTGTACAGCATTTCCACTCAGTGACCTACATATATTACTCGACTACGACAGGGGAGAAGTAGTCAGAAAGGTGAAAGATATGAAGAAAAAGGAAAGACTGGTAAGTATTATTATGGCAATAATAATGTCAACGGTCATGGGGTTACTCTTTGCATTCATAGCGAGAAAAAGTGCATCTCCGGAGGCGCTCAAGTCTATGCCACCAATGCCGATAATGCTGATAACAAGCCTTATCGAATCAATTATTGTAGGTGTCATAGTTGTTCTTGTGCTTCCAATCGGAAAGCTTGGTCGTGGTCTTGCAGCAAAGTTCAATGCAGCTCCGGGATCTATGAAATTTACTGCACTTAACAGCTTACCATTTGCTGTGATCAGTGCGGTCATAGTAAGTGCTGTATGCAGTTTTATCAGTATTGCTCAGTCACATTCACACATACCTGCAGATGTAGCACCACCTCTTATGATTATGTGGCTGTCTAGCTGGCTGAAGTTATTACCACTTTCGATAGTTGTCAGCTATGTTCTGGCATTTATCATTTCTCCATTTGTTGTTCAGGCAGTTGGTCTTGGTGGCCCTCCAACAGGTGGAGACATGCCAAGAGAGTAATGCTTATATATATGGGACAAACATATGAGACATATAAAAAATCGCCTGGGTTCAGCTCAGGCGATTTTTTAAGTTCTACTTGATTGTATGTTTTTTTATTTTATGGGTTATTTGATTTTGAATTTAAGCATCATTTATTTCAGAAGACTAATTTAAGTACCATTTATTTCAAAAGCTTAGTTTCAGATCCCTCGGCAACAATTTGAGCCTATACATGTATTTATGTTGCCTTTTCATCCTCTTTAACGCCTAATCTCAACTCCTCTGACAACACTTTTCACCCTTCTATTTCTTTATGTTGCTTTTCACATTCTATATCCATCCTATCCGGCAACATTTTCCATCTATTCTTGATTTTTTGTTGATTTACACCTTCTTTGCCCTTCTTCCATTTAAGCTTCTGACAAGATTAAAAGCACCATTTCTGAGTTGAGGGAAATCTATGAGGATGATATAATTAAGACCAAATAAGGTATCGTTTCCTAATCAGGAACGATACCTTTGATTTAATATAGAATTGATTTTACATAAATAAAAGGATTTTAAAATAATGTGCACCAGATACTTCCTGTCACCTTCTACACCTGAACTTAAGAAAATCATAGAAGAAGTGAAGGTTTCTTCTCTCGCATATCGCTTTGCCAATGAGCTGGCTAATCCAGTAAAGACGGAGGGTGAAATACGACCTACAGATGTGGTTCCTGCTCTTGCTCCTAATCCAAGAGGTGAAGTTAAAGTTTTTCCCATGAAATGGGGATACAAAAATATACATATGGGAGGACGACTTCTTCTCAATGCTCGTTCTGAGACGGCATATGAAAAGCCAACCTTTAAGTACGACTGGCTGAATCACAGGTGTATAATACCCGCGGTTCATTATTTTGAATGGGCACATGAAAGAAAAAGTGACGGAACCATCAAAG
>CADBMW010000056.1 GCA_902795855.1 uncultured Lachnospiraceae bacterium | reverse complement strand
TTTGAAAATGTTGGCTTTTCAGAAAGTGTTCTGGGAAATGTTTCAACAGTGAAGCTTTCCAACAGTCCAACAGGTGAGGATGATTCAGGCTATGTAAACTTTGCCGTTCTCGTTACCTCAATTGACGAGGCAGAGCTTCAGGTGAAAATGTCAGCCAATGCTTTGGGAGATATAGACCTGACTACTGTAGCAAATATAGGAACTGCTATATGTACAAATGCAGGAAGCATTTCCAAGGGAGTTATCTCAAGAGTATATGGATATAATGGAAGTGAGTGGGTTCAGCAGTCATCAGCAGATATTACTGTAGGAGAGGTTGTGGTAGCATCCTTTGATACATCTGGAAATCTTATATGGATTGTAAGAAGTATCAGCTCACAGACAGTACAGCCGGATTCCGGTAGTCCTCAGGTTACTCCTTCAGGTACTCAGCCTCCTGCCGAGACCACTCCTGAAACACCTGCTGATAATACACAGGCAGCTGTAACTCCTACACCGGCAGCACCTGCTGCAGCTGATGGAACTGATACATCAAAAACTGATGACAGCAAGAAAGATAACAGTAAAACAGATAAAACACAAAATGGTATGCCGGATGGAAATGACACTACAAAGAACAATTCCGGATTACCATCCGCAAATAACGGTTCGGGAGCTGTATCAGGAGCAAATACAACCATACCGGGTGCATCAATAAGCGGTTTTGGAGATTCTGTGGGAGCTCAGGCTCAGGAAGAGCAGGAAATCGTATATACCGTAAATGAAATAAATGTAGTAAGCATTTCACCCTGTGATACAGTTGATATTGATATTACAATAGATGAGCTTGATATAGCAAAGATCAATCTTGGAAAAACTTGTAATGTAACATTTGATGCTATAAGTGGAAAAGAATATGAGGGAAAGGTTACTGCCATAGATACAGCCGGCACTAATGAAGGCGGAAATACAAAATATACAGTTACGATTACTCTTGATAAGGAAGCTGATATGCTTTCAGGAATGAATGCTCATATAGCTTTCACGGATGAAGAGAAGTCTAATGTACAGACTGTTCCAGCAAGTGCAATAGTTGAAGACGGAGATAAGGAATATGTTTATACAGGATATGATAGTGAAAATGATGAGCTCACAGGACTTAAGGAAGTAACTACAGGAATATCAGATGGAGAAAATGTAGAAATTCTTGATGGTCTGGATGAAACTGATACGATTTATTACAGATATGCAGATTCCCTGACATATTCTTTCTAGTTACATATACTTTCTTTGAAGAACAAAAAGTGGAACCTAAGATAACCTCGGGTACCACTTTTTTTACATTTGTTTTGAATTAAATATTCAGTTGTAATTCTTATAATTACAGCTCAATTTATACAGCTTCGTCATTCTTGGTCAGGGCGCCGGCTGTGGAGTCCTCCACCATGTCTTCTCTAACGAAGGTAAGCAGATCTTCTTCAGTGATGTGAGCATCCTGAACGATACGATTTGCCTGACGATCGATACAACGCTCGAAGTAGTTACGAACGAGACGGGCATTTGCGAAGTTGTCCTTTTTACGCTCTGTCATTCCTCTAAGATATGCTTCAGCTACAGATGCAGCATTTTCTGTAAGCATATAGTCTGTATCTTTACACATATATTTGAAGATTTCCATCAGCTCGCTGCTTGAATAATCAGGGAAGTGAATATACTTGTTGAAACGAGATCTGAGACCAGGGTTGGACTCGATAAATTCATGCATTTCTTCTGTATATCCGGCAACTATAACGATGAAGTCATCACGGTCATCCTCCATACGTTTCAGAAGTGTATCTACAACTTCCTGACCGTAGTCACCTGATTCCTTGTTATGTGTAAGAGAGTAAGCCTCATCTATAAAGAGGATACCTCCTATAGCTTTATTGATAACTTCTGTTGTCTTAAGAGCAGTACCACCGGAGTAGTGGTCTACAAGTCCTGAACGGTCAACCTCGATGAAGTGACCACGGCTTACAACACCCAGCTGCTTATAGATCTTAGCAAGGATACGGGCAATGGTTGTTTTACCGGTACCAGGGTTACCTGTAAATACAAGGTGGAAGGACATATCTATTCTCTTGAGGCCCTTCAGCTCACGAAGTCTACGAACCTTGATGATATTTACAAGGTGCATAACGTCTTCCTTAACTGATGCAAGTCCGGTAAGAGCCTGGAGCTCTGCGATAAGGTCATCCAGTGGCTTCTCGATTTCTTCAGATTCATCGCTGCCTCGTCTGTTACGACCTACACGGCCTTCACCACGCTTGAATACTGCATCTTCCTTTTCCTCTTCAGGCTGGAAGTTCAGGAACTCGGATACGTCATCGGCTCTCTTTTTCTGAATGTTATAACCGGAAATGTTAATTGCCTTTTTAGTTACAAAGCTTCCTGATTTTTCATCGAAGGTAGTAACGTTCTGAAGATCAGGATTAGTCTTATCTGTAAATGTTGCAACGCCTTCACGTCTGTGAGGATTATCCTGCATTCTCAGAATACCTGTATGCTGAGATGAAAGGATACCTGCACTGTTAAGTGTGGCATTGAGAACATCAACGAAGTCTGAAAGGTGCTTTGCTGTAGCATCCTTAACTTCAGGATAATCGATAAATCCCTGACCTACTTTTCTAAAGCAGTCAGCTATGAATTTTGATTTTGAAACGCTGCCGGATATAAGTGCTTCTCTGTTGGCAGCCTGATCGGCAGATATGAAATAACGAAGTGACTTTGGTGCTTCGGTAAGGAATCTTTCGTCTACACATTTCTGTTGAACAAATTCAGAAAATTTTTCTTCTGAAAGATTCATCTTAAGATTTTCTCTGATGTATTCAATCTGATCTGCAGCATGCTTATTGCCGGGCTCGTAAAGATATCCCAGAAATACTATGATATCATGTCTTAAAAGATCACGAAGAGGCATGCGTGCATCTTCAGGATAAATATCCCCATTTTTGTTGATTTCGTCAGCGTAAGCAATACACTCCAAAATCATGTTTTGTAAATTCTTAATCTCCATTTTTCCAACTCCCCATTATTAGTAGTATTACACACGTAAAAACTTTTCTTATTATAACACATCCTGTTATAATTATCACTCTTAATTTTAATAAAATTGTCTTAAAAATATCATTAAAAACAGTTTTGTTTTTATTCTAATTATGATAAAATTTATGTACAGTATATTGGTGGTTTAAGACTTTGATTTACTGTGTGAGGTGATGTGACATGAGTAAATATGAGCCGCTATGGAAGCATGTACAGGCTGACGGAAGGGAATCATTTGAACTGTCCTTTGAGGACATCAAGGTGATCACCGGAATTGATATAGATGCTTCTATAATAAGAAGTAAAGGCGAAATAAAAGCATATGGATATAATATAGTGAAGATATCCATGGGAGACCAGAAAATTCTTTTTAAAAAACGTGTATGACAATGGGTGGTAAACCCATTGTCATTTTTATGAGGAGAAAAGTTTATGTTTATTGGGGTAGATCTTGGAACTTCAGCAGTGAAGCTTCTTTTGCTGGGGGATGAAGGGGGAATTATCAAAAAAGTTAGTGTGGATTATCCTATCAGTTTTCCGAAACCGGGATGGTCTGAGCAGAGTCCTGAGGACTGGTATGAAGGAGTAATAACCGGTCTGAAGATGCTTCTTGAATCAGTGGATAAGGAGCAGGTACAGGGTATCGGAGTTGGAGGCCAGATGCATGGTCTGGTTATTCTTGATAAGGATGATAATGTAATCCGTCCGGCTATTTTATGGAATGATGGAAGAACCATCAGGGAAACTGATTTTCTAAATAATGAAATAGGGAAGTCAAAGCTTTCAGAATATACCGGAAATATAGCATTTGCCGGATTTACTGCTCCTAAGATTCTTTGGGTAAAGGATAATGAACCGGAGAATTTTTCAAGGATTGAAAAGCTGATGCTGCCTAAAGATTATATAGTTTACAATCTGACAGGAGAATATGTTTCTGATTATTCGGATGCATCAGGAATGCTTCTTCTGGATGTGAAAAATAAATGCTGGTCAGATCAGATGAAGGAAATATGTGGTATTTCCCATGTTACTCTGCCAACACTTTATGAAAGCTTTCAGGTGGTTGGAGAGCTTAAGGATGACATTTGTAAGGAGCTGGGACTGAAGAAGGGAGTCAAAGTAGTTGCCGGAGCAGGAGATAATGCGGCCGCAGCCATAGGTACCGGCACGGTAGGTGAAGGAAAATGCAATCTTTCACTTGGAACCTCCGGAACTTTGTTCATTTCCAGTGATCATTTCAGTGTGGATAAAGAGAATGCACTTCATTCCTTTGCTCATGCAGACGGAGGATATCATCTTATGGGCTGTATGCTTTCTGCTGCTTCCTGTAATAAATGGTGGATGGAAGATATCCTGAATAGTTCTGATTATGAAAAAGCGCAGTCGGGCATAAAGAATCTGGGAGAGAATAATGTATTCTTCATGCCTTATCTTATGGGAGAAAGATCTCCATATAATAATCCTCTGGTGAGAGCCGGATTCCTTGGCATGAGTATGGATACCTCCCGTGAGGATATGGTACAGGCTGTACTGGAGGGTGTAGCCTTCGGACTTAGAGACAGTCTTGAGATTGCCAGAGCTCAGGGAATAAATGTTAAAGCTTCTAATATATGTGGTGGAGGAGCAAAGAGTCCTCTTTGGAGGAGAATTATAGCAAGTGTTATGAATCTTACTTTGGAAATTCAGGAAAATGATGAAGGCCCTGCACTTGGAGGTGCCATCCTTGCTGCAGTTGGTTGCGGTATATATAAGGATGTTAAGGAAGCATCTGAAAAAATCATTCATGTGGTTTCCCGTACTGAGCCGGAAAATGAACTGGTGGAGAAATACGAAAAACAGTATGAAAAATATAGAAAGTTATACCCAATGTTGAAGAATTTCTATGATATTTAGTATTTCCCATTACATAATAATATGATAGAATAATTAAGTGCGATTTAAAATCAAATTATAGTACTTTGTTACTGTAGGAGGGTGTTATGAGAAAGATAACAAAAACACGTATATTATCCATGGTTCTTGCCGGGGCAATGGCCGTTGGAATTTGTACCCCATTTGGAAAAATATCAAATGTTTATGCTGAACAGACCAATGCTATTCCTAATCCGGGATTTGAAGGTGGAAAGGAACCCTGGTATGTGACTGCAGATGAATATGGCCTTGATACAGAAATTCTGAATGAAGAAGATGAAGAAGGCACCGGGAACAAGCTGGCTTATCTTAAAATATACGATAAGCTTGAAATGGCTTATGATAGCAAATCCATAGTTGTATCTCAGAGAATAGAAAATGTTCCTGAAGGAAAATATACTGTTGGATGTAGATTTAAAGTAGACTGCGGCGAAAATTGTACAACAAACCCCCAAATTAATTTTACTGCAA
>CADBMW010000055.1 GCA_902795855.1 uncultured Lachnospiraceae bacterium | reverse complement strand
CTATGAAATAATATATGAAACAGTCATATAATAGTCAAGCAATTTTTATAAGGTTTGTAAATTATGTTATAAAGCAAATTACACTTTACTGGATTTTGTCCATTTAATTATTTGACATATTCACAGATGATTTAGAATATAAATAATCCAAATAACAAAATATACTGCGCACAATGCTATTCCTATAAAACTTGTAACATAACCAGCTCTCTGCATTCCTTCTTCATAACCTTTTGATTTTGCTACACATGCAAGAACCATTCCAACTATCCCACACGGCAGTCCAAAAAAAGGTCCCCAAAATAACACAATTGATACAATCCCTAAAACCATACTTGCTATGCCCATACCCTTACCAGAATCGGTTTTCACTAAATTATTATTTGTGTTTTGATAAGAATCCTGAATATTATTATGGATATATGCATTATCTGGATTATATAAATTATCTTTTACAAGACTATCTGTATTTATTAACCACGCTCCACATGCTGAACACTTGCTAGCCCCAGGAGCATAATATGAACCACAATTTTGGCAATACATCTTAATCCTCCTTTATATTATACTTCTCACTGAGCATGCACCTCGTTAAGACTATCAATAGTATTATAAGACTTATCCATTGTGATATAGAAAAGAAAAGTATTCTCCCTCTAATCTCATCCCCCCTAAAAAACTCTAAAAGAAAGCGGAACACTGAATAACTAATTAAAAAAATCGACAACATATATTTCTTTATACTCTCTCTCCCAGAAAGAACAATAAAAACTATCATTATTATAAAATCAAATAATGCTTCATATAATTGCACTGGTACAAGAGGTGTATTATGGGGTGCTATCAACGAATCTTTATATACAACACTAAATCTACTATTGGTTGCAATTCCATGACAACACCCAGCAAACAGGCATCCTATTCTTCCAAAACATGCAAAGCAAAGATATGATGGTATTAGTATTTTATCGTACTCAATTGGTTCAAGCTTATATAGCTTATATGCTATATAAACACCAAACAAACAGCCTATCATACCTCCGTAATATACAAATCCCGCCGATAAGTAATTATTTACTAATAATTCTCCACTTATTGATTTTTGTTTTATATCATTTAAAAGCTGAGGGAAAACTGTAAATAAATACAAAATCTTAGAACCTACTAGAAGGCCTAGCATACCAAATACATACACATAAATTATGTCATCGAAATTTTTTTTATATTTTTTTGATAATATAAATAGTTCAACGAACGAAAGAATTAATCCAATGAAAACTACAAAACCGTATACAGGATACGTCCTATCCCCAAAAGAAATATTCGATTTCATTTTTCCTAGCTATTAAATGCACCAAGCGCACCAGCACATGCCACGCAGGAAATGAATGTGATCAGAGTCAATGCAACTCCAATTATACTCATAACCAAACCAGCCGTTGCTGCAGATCCACTATAACCTTTTGACTTTGCTACACCTGCTAAAACTATTCCAATTATACCAATTATCGTTCCAACAAATGCATACACTGTAGTTACAACGAATACCAAAGAGATAATACCAAGCACAAGGCTCGCTATAGCTAATCCCTTTCCATTATTATTTGTTTCCATATCTTATAACCTCCTAAACAATTTATGCAAATATTATAGTCTTTTTAATGACTATAGTCAACGTATAAATGTCATTACAGTCTCTAAATATCAAGCTTGATTATATAGTCACTCTCTCGACTACAGTCATGTTGTTAATCATATTTTATAGTTGTTATCAAGCACATGAAAAACACATAAAATATGGAGGTTTACTATGATATGCTATAGACCATTTTGGGATACATTAAAGAATTCCAAAGAAACAACATATACTTTAATTAATAAACATCACATTTCCAGTGCCACAATTGACAAACTCAGAAAAAATAAGCCACTTAACACTACAACGCTAAATGATTTATGTATGATACTTAATTGTTCCCTAAGCGATATAGCCGAATATGTCCCCAATAACAACGACCAAAGATTGTAGTACCCAGCAAAATATAGTCATTTTTATGACAATATCTATTCCTACCATTAGATATTAAAATTTTTATCGTATACTTTATACTGACTTCTTAATGAAGTTTGCTACATAATGAAAATTTTAAATCATGGGAGGATGGTAAATATGTTAAGTTTACTTACAACACTCGCTTCTGCAAGTTCAGATCTTGATACTCAGGAGCTTATCAATCAGCTTACCCAGCAGTCAGCAACATCACTTATTACTTCTTTAGTTGCTTATGTTCTGTCTGCTATAGCACTTATGAAAATATTTGAGAAGGCTGGAGTTACAGCATGGTATGCGTGGATTCCAATTCTCAATTCTTACTGGCTTATGAAGATTGCAACAGGAAACGGATGGCTTTTCCTTCTTGCACTTATTCCTTGTGTTGGTACACTTATTGTTCTTATACTTCTTGCAGTTAAGCTTGCACCTGCATTTGGAAAGGGCGGCGGTATGATCGCTTTATTAATCTTATTACCTATCATCGCTTATTTCATACTTGGATTTGGCGACGCACAGTATGTTGGTCCACAGTAAATAGATATTTAGAAAATGTTTTCATTATGTAGAAAAGCTCAGGAGACATCTCCTGAGCTTTTTTTTACTTTACTGCAAAGATTTCGTCGGCGCATCTGACGGTGGCCATAGCGTCCTTGGCATAAAAGTCGGCACCGATCTGGTCGGCGTATTCCTGAGTCATAACCGCTCCACCTACCACAACCTTTGTATCCGGCTTTTTCTCTCTGAGAAGCTTTATGGTTTCCTCCATACTTACCACTGTGGTGGTCATCAGGGCACTGAGTCCGATAAGCGGCACATCATCAGCCACTGCTCTGTCCACTATAACCTCCGGAGGCACGTCCTTTCCCAGATCTATAACATCGTAGCCATAGTTTTCCAGCATTACCTTGACTATATTTTTTCCTATATCATGTATATCGCCTTTGACTGTAGCGATTATAACCTTTCCCTTAAGATCCCTGGGCTTTCCTGCCAGGGACTGCTTTACCACTTCGAAGGCAGCCTTTGCTGCATCGGCACTCATAAGAAGCTGGGGAAGAAATACTGTACCCTTTTCAAATCCTTTTCCCACCTTATCAAGAGCCGGAATCAGTTCCTCGTTTATAACAACCAGAGGGTCCTTATCCTTAATGGCTTCCTTCATGGATTCTTCAGCCACGCCTATCATTCCTCTTTCAATGGCGGTTCCCAATGTCATACCACCTGAGGCCTTGGCATCTGCTCCTTTTCCGGGGGCTGCTCCAGCTGCTCCCTTATCACCGGTGGTTATTACCGACATGGTGGCATTTGCATATGCTTCGATGAAGCCCATGCACTGAGGATCCTGATCCGACAAAGCCAGAAATGCTCTGTAGGCCGACATCATCTGTTCGTTGTTAGGATTCATTATGGCACAGGACAGTCCGCTCTGCATTGCCATTGTAAGGAAGTAGGAATTAACTATCTGTCTCTGAGGAAGTCCAAATGATATATTGGAAACTCCCAGTATGGAATGTCCGTGATAATCATCCCTTATTCTTCTCAAGGTTTCCAGTGTGGTATTTGCGGATGATGAATCAGAAGAGATAGTCATACAAAGTCCATCTATAACTATATCCTTTCGTGGGATTCCGTATTCATCTGCTGCCCGGTAGATTTTTTCAGCTACCTTTATTCTGCCATCAGCACTATCGGGGATACCATCCTCGTCCAGGGCAAGGCCTACCAGAACACCACCATATTTTTTAACAAGAGGCATTACTTCCTTTATAACCTCCTGCTTTCCGTTAACGGAATTGATCATGGCCTTACCGTTATAATACCTCAATCCTCTTTCAAGAGCCTGTGGGTCTGTGGTATCCAGCTGAAGTGGAAGACCTGTTATACCCTGAAGGCTTTTTACCACATTTTCCATCATGGCTGGTTCATCGATTTCAGGAAGACCAACATTAACATCCAGGATATCTGCTCCGGCGTCCTCCTGCTCCAGTCCCTGAGATAAAATATAATCTATATCATTATCCCTGAGAGCCTGCTTAAATCTTTTCTTTCCTGTAGGATTTATTCTTTCACCGATGATTACAGGCTTCTTGTCTATTACCACTGCAGTACTGAAGGAAGAAACCACCGTTATATTTTTAAATGTATTTTCATGGAAGGTTTTGGGCTTTACTGTCTCCACCAGCTTTGCTATATGCTGAGGTGTGGTTCCGCAGCAGCCACCCATGACCTGAACTCCCATATCGGCTATCTCTCCCATAACCGATGCGAATTCTTCCGGGCCTACATCGAATACGGTGCTGCCATTTTCGGTTCGGGGCAGACCAGCATTTGGATTAACTACTATAGGAACCGAAGCAACCTCAGTGAGTCTCTTAACCATAGGAATCATCATGTCCGGTCCAAGACCACAGTTAATTCCCAGCGCATCTACTCCCAGTCCTTCCAGCATAGCAACGGTGGAATCAACATTTCCACCTGTCAGAAGTTTTCCTTTTTCATCATATATAGTAGTGACGATCACCGGCAGGTCACAGCATTCCTTTGCCGCCAGCACTGCCGCCTTTGCTTCGTAGCTGTCACTCATGGTTTCTATAAGGACCAGGTCTCCGCCTGCCTTTGCGCCAGCTTCGATTACCTCAGAGAAAAGCTCCACTGCTTTATCAAAGCTCAGATCTCCCAATGGTTCCAGAAGCTTTCCTGTAGGGCCGATATCTATGGCGATATAAGCATCTTCTCTTCCCGTATTTATACGTGCCTGCTTTGCCAGCTCCACTGATGCGGTCATAATTTCAGCAACCTCGCCAGGGTATTTGAGACTGTTGAGACCGAAGGAGTTGGTATTGAAAATATCCGCACCTGCTTTAAGGTAGCTTTCGAACAGTTCAAGGATCACCTCCGGGCGGGTCAGATTCCATCTCTCAGGAAGCTCTCCTCCCTGAAGTCCCCGCTCCTGAAGAAATGTTCCCATTCCACCATCGCAGAACAGCCACTCCTTACCTAATCTTTGTCGTAAATCTTTTATCATGATTATTCCTCTTATTACCTTTATTTCCTCGAATACTCACAAGTATCATTCTTAAGACATATTTCACACCCCGATTTTATGCAGGGCAGTTTTTCCTTTGACAATCCTATCACAGCTGTGACAGATTTGGTAGGGGTCATAAGAAGACTTTCTGAAAGTGACACTCCTATCTTCTTATGCATCATGAGGATTCTTTCAAAATCCTTCTGGGTTTCCAACGGAAAATTTCCATAGCCGGGAGAAAAACGGGGTCTGGCATATAGTCCATCCTCCTGAGCCTCCGCTATAATTTTTTCATTTATCTCATCGCACCAGGCCTCCACCATGGCGGCTCCGGTTGCCTGATATACCATGGCCTTAAAGGACTGCCTGAGGCCTGCTCTTTTCACAAGCCTGTCCGGTTCCGGCCCAAGGGTTACAGCCAGCATTACGATATCGGTACATCCACGAAGATTTGCCGTAAGGCTTCCCTCTTTAATTTTCACCCCTGAGAATTCCAGAACATGGGAGCCCCCATCGTCCAGCCATATAATGGGAAACCTTTTGTAAACATATCTGGGAGATACCACCTTCTTCATTTCCTCAAGGCATTCATCTATAGCCTCTTCTATTTCCGGACTGTATTCCTTCACACCCTGGTATCCCAGATATCTCTTTATTTCATTTTTATTTACATTCAGATCGGTACTCATTCATATACCTCAGACCTTCTTCACGAGCAGCTCCACCACAAAGCCATCATCATTGTAGTATTCCATTCCGCCACCCTGCTTTTCCATATACCATTTTACAAGATAAAGTCCCAGACCATATCCCGTTTTATTATCAGTGTTCTTTCCTCTATAATACTTTTCGGCAATAAGGGGGAGGTCATTTTCCGGAACTCCCGGCCCCTTATCTCTTATGGTTATTCTCAGGAACTGAGCCGTCTTTTCGCTTTCCATCATGATTTCTGTCATCTCGAAGGAAACCCGAATCTCGGTGCCGGCATACTTATATGAATTTGCCACCACATTATCTATGGCCTGCTCCATTCTCAGATTATCGGCATAAACCAGACACTCGGGAATGTCATTTTCCAAAATGATATTTCCATAGTCCTTCAGCTCTTTAAAATAATCCTGAATCAAGAGGGAATTCATTTCCTCCACATTTACCTGAAGTTCGTCGATTTCCTCAAGAGTGGCGTGAAACATATTTCCGATAAGCTTATTTATGGTTTCTGCCTTGGTGGAAATGTAGCCCACCTTTTCCAAATAGTTCTCCACATCCTTTTCCGTAAGATCCGTGCCTTTATGACGGATGGATGTGTCCAGAACTTCGCAGGTTGCCTTGATGGTGGACACCGGTGTCTTTATATCATGAGACAGTTCAGCCACCAGCTCCTTACGGGCCTTGTCTGCCTCTATCTCACGGTTCTTGGATTTGATCAGCTCCTCACGCATGATATCGAAGCTTTCAGTAAAGTTTCCGAAAAGATTGCCTCTTCTTACAGGAAGAGTCATATCCAGATTTCCCTTGGCTATCTCCTCAGAGAAATTCTGAAGATCCTGAACAGGTCTTATCATATTGAACCATATCATCAGAATGAGAATATAGCCTGTCAGCGCAAAGGCAGCCATGGCCACCAGGATTCCATTTATCATGGAGTTTCTGCTGTTTTCGAAAGCATTCAGATTATCATTCCAGATAACCTTTCCTATTATCTCACCCTCCGGCGCAAAGTCCAGAACAAGAGCGCTGGAAGCATAATACTCGGTTATATTTTTCTCCACCAGCTTCGTAGTCAGGATTATCCTGCAGTCATATTTTTGCTCAAGCTCTTCTATAGTGGCGCCGGCGATGTATTCATCATTTATATCGTAGACCATCTTATTATAGTTAGCGATGTCCCTCTTTTCAAATCCCAGATGTCTGCTTATGTAGAAGACCACGGAAAATGAAATGATCACCAGAAGGGTATATATAATTGTAATATTTCTAATCTGCCTCATTCTTAATCACCGAAATCATTAAAAATTCCAACACCACTATTTTTTTATCAGAGTTCTAGTATGTAGCCGGTTCCCCACACGGTCTTTATCATCTTGGGGCTATTGGGATTTTCCTCCAGCTTTTCCCTCAGCTTTCTTATATGTACATTCAATGTTCCGTCGCTGAAGAAGGTATCTCCCCACACCTCTTCAAACAGATCATCCTTTTTTACTATGGTATTTTTATGTTTGTAGAGACAGCTCAGCAGCTCGTACTCCTTCGCCTTAAGAGCTATCCTTTCCCCCTTAATTATCACAGACATGGTAGATTCATCCAGGGTCAGGATTTCATTTTCTG
>CADBMW010000054.1 GCA_902795855.1 uncultured Lachnospiraceae bacterium | reverse complement strand
TGGGCATGCGAAAAAAGGAAATCGATCAGAAGATAGAGGAAATCATCGAGTTTTCCGAGTGCAGGAAATTCATTGATACACCGGTTAAACGATATTCTTCTGGTATGTATGTAAAGCTTGGATTTGCCGTGGCTGCCCATCTGGACTCGGAGATTGTCATCATGGATGAGGTGCTTGCAGTGGGCGATATGGCATTTCAGAAGAAATGCCTGGATAAGATGAATGCACTTTCCAGAGATGAAGGAAAGACCATTCTTTATGTGAGTCACAATATGGGTACCATCAGAAGGCTCTGTAACCGCGTTATCGTTCTGGAAAAAGGACATCTGATCTATGACGGGGACGTGGAAGCCGGTATTGAGTGCTATATGGGAAGTGCCAGAAGATTAGAACTGGTTAATACTTATGAAGATACGAACCGTCATTCAGGGGACGGACAGATATGGATTAATCAAAGCCGCTTCCTGGATAAGACGGGATTTCCGATCTTTTACAAAGGTGAAAGTATCCGGATCAGCGTGGACTTTAAGGCAGAGAAAGCATTTGACGATCTGGCCTTTCGCTGGGTTATCTATTCTTCTGCGGATGTGAGCGTGGGAATGGCTACGACAAAGTCGGATATACGGGCGGAACAGGGTGAAAACCATGTAAATACCGAGTTGAACATTGACTGGCTTTCTCCTGGAAAATATATCGTGTATCTTGCCGCATACAGCGTGGACGTATACGGTCATGTCACGATTCATGACATGGTAACGGATGCTTTTGTTTTTGAAAAGGTATTGATGGTGGACGAGAATAACCGGATGGACTGGCAGCATAATGAATGGGGATACCTGATGTTTCCCGAACTGGAAACAGAGAGAAATGAATAGAAATGAAGCGTCTATAAGTAAAAACTTGTAGGCGCCTTTTTAGCAAGACCTATATTGAAAAAATATATCAGACAGGCTATTCTTTTTTCTGTTAATTATTTAATTTATATGCTATATTTGAAAAGCATATTGATCCCTTGTTTTAGGAGGTATTTAAAGTGGGAGAAAGAAATAGAACATTTATGAAAGTGTTAGTGACTTGCGTAATTACTATTCTGGCAGTTTTTGGTTTTATTCCATTTGTACGTACCGGTATGGTAGTTAATGCAGAAGGCCCAAGTATTCAGGAGGATCCGGATTTTTCAGCCAATGATTACAGACATCATTATGTATGTATGTCCAAATCAGGAGAGGATATCTTGAATCTGACAACTGATGATATTGCATCGTGTAACGGTAGTTTTATTCTATATGATGATGGTAAAGCGGGTACATCGTATAGTAAGGATATAGATAGTAAACTAACGTTAACGGCACCTGAAGGCTATAGATTTCATATTGGAGGACGCTTTTATGTTGAAACGACTGACTGGATTACTATTTATGATGGTGATAAAAATTCTCCTCTTCTTTTAGATAGAAAGACCTCATTTGATGCAGAGGCTGTTAATGTATTCAGTACAGCAAATTCAATTACTATTCATTTCAAATCAAATAATAATTATAGTGCATCAGGTCTTTATCTTGATGTAAATATCATAGACACCTCTATAGTACATACACTAAGTGTAAGTGAACCTGCTGAAGGTGGTAGTGTGACAATGACACCGAATGTTACCGAGGCTTCATATGGTGATCATATTTCATTTACTGCTGAACCTGAAGAAGGCTATGTTTTTGCAGGAATAACAGTTAAAAATGGACAGGGCAAGGTAATCGCTTTTGATGATTATGGTGTCTTTGTAAACAATGGGGCATGGTTCCGGAATTCGGCAGGTTTCTATATGCCGGATGAAAATGCGATAGTTGAACCTAAATTTGTAAGACAGCTTTCTGCTGATGCTGGAGCATATATAAATATGCCCAGGAGTGGAACTGTTTCAGTGAATATCCCTGAAGAAGTGACATCTTTCTATGTGTATGATGATGGTGGAAAAACATGGAAGGATCCAAAGAATGATTCTGAACAAGGCTATTATAGCTGTTATGATGATGGAAATCTTGAGTTAACAGCGCCTGAAGGCACGGTGTTTAGTATAAGTGGAACAGTAAATACATATTCTGATTCAATAGATTATTGTAAAATATTTGATGGTGATAAAGATAGTACCACGATTGTGTATTCATATGGAAAAGACGAAAGTATTAATGTAATTAGTTCCGGAAATAAGATTACTATACGATTTTATTCCAATTATAAAAATGTCTATCCTGGTTTTGATTTAAAAATATCTGTATATAAAGATAAGAAAACTATTACTGTGGATAACGAATCAGCAGTCGGTGGTACGGCAGAGTGTGATAAAATATCTGCTTATCCAGGTGAAACAGTAACTATTAATGCGACTGAAACTAAGGGATATATTTTTACAGGGGCTACAGTTACTGATGAGGATGGAAATGTATTTACAGCAAGTGAATCAGGTTGCTGGGGATTTAATACTGCATCATTTATTATGCCAGAAACTGATGTAACGGTGGTACCAGTGTTTTCAAATAAACCAAGTAACCTTTTCGTGAATCTGCCAAAGGGTGAAAACAAGATTATGAAAATACCTGATGCTGTTAAAATTTTTAGAGTATATGATGATGGAGGAAAAGATAACACCTACACTTTAAATACCAGAGAATCATTGGAACTGCATGCTCCTGAAGGGTTTGGTATTCATATATCCGGCAAGGTGTCAATATTTGATAATGAATATTTTGAAGTGTATGATGTCAAAGATAAAAAACAATTATACTATGATGAAGGAGAGCACGACATAAACATCCACTGCGAAAATAATGAAATACGTCTTACTTTAATATCAAAGAACTATAATGGTGGTATGGCAGGCGTTGATCTCGAAATTACTGTTTTTTCTCTTTCAGGTAGTGAGATTTATATTGATAATCCGGAAGTGGG
>CADBMW010000053.1 GCA_902795855.1 uncultured Lachnospiraceae bacterium | reverse complement strand
GCCTTTGCTGCTTCCTCAGCTTCCTTTGCTGCCTTTTCTTCGGCTTCCTTTGCAGCCTTCTCAGCAGCTTCCTTCTCGGCATTTGCACTTTCCTGGGCAGCCTGAAGCTTCTGATCTACTTCCTCAAGAAGCTTATCAATCTCAGCTTTCTTTCCGTCAAGCTTTTCAGCTTCGGTCTTCATCTTATCAAGAGCAGCCTTATATTCATCCACAAGTCCAAGGGATGTTTTGATGTCCTTTTCCTTCTCAGAAATCTTATCATAGATTTCCTGAATCTCTTTCTTGCTCTGATCAATATCAGATGTAACAGCATTATAATACTCTTCCATCTTCTTTGTATTCTCAGTAGCTCTCTCATCTATCTTTTTGACATTCTCATCAACCTTCTTGGCGATGGTCTTGTCACTTTTCTTTATCTCTTCATTTATGGCTGAATTGATATTTTTACTGACTGTATCTTTTATCTTCTTTTTGCTATATTCATTGACAAAATTATCAGTCTGCTTTCTCAGCTGTTTCTTGTCATTTTCTGAAAGCTCGGCAGAAGCCTCTGCTGACTTTGTGCCTGACGCAGTCTTCTCTTCGCTCTCTGAGTTTTCAGCTTCTGAAGTCATAAAGCAGCTGATAACTATTGCAAGAATACCTATGATAATTAAAACTATTACTGTAGCATTCATTGATTATTTCCCCTCATTAATTTCATAAATTGTGGGTCTGAAACCCAACGCACATTAGTATATCATGTTTACATAATATATTGCAAGTGCTATTCTGCAATAACTTCCGTATATCCGCATTCTTTGTCTGAACATGCAGCTTTCTTGCCCTTTATGACCATATATTTACCGCATTTTGGACACGGTCTTTCCATAGGTCTGTTCCAGGACATGAACTCACACTCAGGGAAATTGATACAACCGTAGAAAGGACGACCCTTCTTTGTATTTCTCTTAACTATATCATTTCCACACTCCGGACACTTAACCCCTATCTTCTCGAAATAAGGCTTGGTGTTTCTGCATTCAGGGAAATTAGGACAAGCCAGAAACTTTCCGTAAGCACCATACTTGATGACCATATTTGCACCGCAGTTCTCACAGATTTCATCTGTTGTCTCGTCTGCAATCTTGATCTTCTCCAGATTCTCGCTTGCGTGCTTGATCTCATTTTCAAGGTCAGGATAGAAATTCCTTACGACTACCTTCCAGTCGATCTGTCCATCTCCAATACTATCCAGAAGAGATTCCATATTCGCTGTAAATTCTATATCCACAATCTCCGGAAATGCTGTCTCCATGATTCCATTTACAGCCTCACCCAGTTCGGTGATGTAAAGATTCTTCTGCTCTTTTGTAATATATCTTCTATTTAAAAGTGTTGATATGGTAGGTGCATAGGTAGACGGTCTGCCGATGCCATTGTCCTCCATAGTCTTAACCAGAAGAGACTCGGTATAATGTGCAGGAGGCTCTGTGAAATGCTGTTTTGTATCAACTCGATCAAGCTTCAGCACGTCGCCGATTTTTATACCCTTAAGGTTAGGCTTATTCTTTTCCTTATCCTCTTCCACACTGTAAACATTCTGATAACCTGCGAAGCTGAGATTGCTCTCTGAGCATTTAAGCTTCTCGCCGTCAGCATCAGCTGTAACAGTATAAATGTCATAGATAGCGGCCTTCATTCTGCTTGCCACAAATCTCTCATATATAAGCTTGTAAAGCTTGTACTGATCATTTGAAAGAGATGCCTTGATGGATGCAGGTGTTCTGGTTACATCAGTTGGTCTGATGGCCTCATGAGCATCCTGAATCTTCTTTCCACTTTCCTTGGAATTATCATTTGTATCCTCAGCCACATATTCCTCGCCGAAGGTATTTCTGATATATTCTCTTGCGTTTCTGTCAGCTTCATCAGACACACGAATAGAATCAGTTCTCAGATAGGTGATGAGACCTACTGTGCCCTGACCTTTTATTTCCACGCCTTCATAAAGCTGCTGCGCAATACGCATGGTTTTTGAAGTGGCGAAATTGATTCTGTTTGCTGCAGTCTGCTGAAGGGTACTTGTGGTAAATGGTACCGGCGCCTTCTTCGTACGCTGACTGGTCTTAATGTCTACTATGTTAAACTCAGCTTTTTCAAGCTTGGCCTTGATGGCCTCTGCCTCTGCTGAATTCTTTATATCTTTTTTAAGCACGAAAAGAACTGACTTCTTCTGTCCCGGAACAAACAGGAAGGTATCTATGCTCCAGTATTCATCCGGAATGAAGGCATCTATTTCCTTTTCTCTGTCGGAAATCATTTTTAATGCAACGGACTGAACTCTTCCTGCAGAAAGACTTCTCTTTCCCAGCTTCTCCCACAGAAGCGGACTTATCTCATATCCCACAAGTCTGTCCACTACTCGGCGGGCCTGCTGCGCATCCACCAGATCCATATCAATACCACGGGCATTTTTAATGGATTCCTTAACTGCATTTTTAGTGATTTCGTTAAATGTTATCCTCTTGTAGTTTTTCTCGTCCAGCTTCAGGGCCACAGAAAGATGGTATGATATAGCTTCTCCTTCGCGGTCCGGGTCAGTTGCGAGATAAACAAAGTCTGACTTCTTGGCTGCCTTCTTGAGAGACGCAACCAGATCGCCTTTTCCCCTTATTGTAATGTAATGTGGTTCGAAATCATTTTCCTTGTCCACACCCATATTACTTCTCGGAAGATCTCTGACGTGACCTTCTGAAGCAATCACCTCATAATTTTTTCCGAGAAACTTCTTTATAGTCTTTGCCTTAGTTGGTGACTCAACTATTACTAAATTCTTAGCCATGGCTCCTCCAAAACTTTACTTACTGTTTCGGTACTATACACCATATTTTTTTTTATTGCAATCATTTCATATTAATTGACATTTTTTTACATACATTTTCCCTTGTTCATGCGAGTATATAATAGCTCTGTTCTATACTCTTCACATACCCCTTATCTTCCAGATTACGGAGGCTTTGCAGGGTGCCGGAAATGTCCATATTATTGGCGCGAATAATCTCGTCAATATACACAGGTTCGTACCCCAGCATCCCCAGAATTTTTTGTTGGGCAGCAGGAAGCTCTGCTACGGCTTTTTTCTTTTCGCTTTTTGTTTTAAATTGTCGCTTCTCATTTTTTTCAGCATCTTTTGCCGCATCTTTTGCTTCATCTTTTGCCGCATTTATTGCCGAATTTTTAATTTCTACCGTAGTTCCATTCATGATTTCAGATCGGACCTTCATGAATTTGCCATCCACTGTATTCAGTATTATGTCAACCGGAGAATCCACCAGCATAGCACCTTTTTTTATGAGACTGTTGGCTCCCTTTGACATCATATCTCCAACCCGTCCCGGAATCGCATATATTTCCTTTCCCTGTTCCAGGGCATAATCTACTGTAATCAGGGTTCCACTTCTGAGGGCCGCCTCCACCACCAGCAGTCCATCTGACAGCCCGCTTATGATTCTGTTTCTTAGTGGAAAATGAAGGGACTTATGCTCTTCTCCCGGTTCATATTCCGAAAGCACAAGATGGTCTTGACACATTTCCAGGAATATGTCGATATTTGTTCTCGGATAGCATATATCCACGCCGCCGCCCAGAACGGCTATGGTTTTTCCTCCGGCACGAACCGCTCCCTGATGGGATCTGGCATCTATTCCCATAGCCATACCGCTGACTATAACAATCCCCTTGCGGGCCAGCTCCGTGGCAAATTCTTCTGCTACTCCCATACCATAAAATGTAGGCCGTCTGCTTCCAACCATTCCAAGCGTATACTCCGATTCAGCAAGAGACAGATTACCTCTATAGTAAATCGCTAAGGGACTGTCCGGAATCATCCTGAGCCGCTCCGGATACTCCTCATCATATAACGTAACCACCTTTATCCCGGTCCTATCCAGGTCCTTCATCAGCTTCTCAAACCATTTATCAGATTTCATCTGTTTGATTTCCTGTGCCACAGATGGCTTGAACATCTTTTTCTCCAATAGCTCATCAAGAATGTTTATGTAATCTTCTGCCGTAAGGCTTTCCATCATTTCTTCAGGAGTACCGAAGTATTCTATAAGCCGCATAGCCTCCCCGGTCCTGAAATTCCTGATATGATTTAGCCAGAGGCATATATTTTTCTTATTTATTTTCATTTACCTAATTTAAACTTCCCTTTCCTCTTACACTTCTGGTATATACACTCCGTCCGACTCGTTCCTGAAAAATGTTGCCTCCTCAATATCCCGCACATTTATCTCCTCCCGGTCATCTATATCCGCAATGGTCCGGGCCAGCCGGAGCACCTTATAATATCCTCTGGCACTGATTTCCGAAGATTCATACACTCTCCGCATCAGCTCGGTCTCCTCATTTCCCAGTTTTATATAATCCTCAATCCGTCCCTGAGGAATCTCCGAATTAAACCTGAAGCTTTCATTTTTGTATCGGCTTTCCTGCCTTTCCCTGGCCACCTCTATCATCTGCTTAGCATCGGCCGAGCTGAGTCCCTCCGCTTTACCGAAAAGTTCATTATACCCCACAGGTTTTATCTCCAGCCGAATGTCAATTCTGTCCATAATGGGATGACTGATTTTATTCTGGTAATGATATATTTCTGTGGCGGAGCATCTGCATCTTTTCCTATCGGGATAGAATCCACAGGGGCAGTTATTTCTGGCGGATACAAGCATGAACCTGGCCGGAAATGTGTAACTGGCCTTTACCCTTGAAACCGTCACCTTCCTGTCCTCCATGGGCTGTCTCAGCCCCTCTATAACGCTTCTCTGAAACTCCGGAAATTCATCAAGGAAAAGCACCCCTCCCGTTGCGAGAGTTATCTCCCCGGGTTTGGGATTTCTGCCGCCTCCGATAAGAGCCGCCTCTGAAACATTCTGTCCCGGAGAACGAAATGGTCTCTCCCTGATCAGCCCTTCAGAAAGATCCAGCATCCCTGCTATACTATAAATCTTCGTCAGCTCAAGGCTTTCTTCATAGGAAAGGGGAGGCATCAGCTCCGGAATACATTTTGCCACCATGGATTTTCCGGAGCCTGCCGCGCCGGTAAGAAGTATGTTGTGAAAGCCGGAAACAGCGATGATCACTCCACGCTTCATCATTTCCTGTCCCCGGATGTCAGCCAGATCAAACTCGAAACCATCCTTCACTGCAAATGACATTTCCGGGGACTTAAACGACTCAAAAAATCCATTCTGCCCAAGCATGCATATTACATCCATAAGATTCTCAACAGGGATGATATCTATATCTTTGATATATGCCGCTTCTACAGCATTCTTCCTGGGAAGTATGACTCTTTTGATGCCCTGGGCCGCAGCATGATCCACAATAGGAAGAACACCCGGCACTGAAAGGACTTCGCCATCCAGACCCAGTTCACCCAAAAAAAGTGTCTCACTCAGTTTTTTATTAAAGCTTTGATTGATAGGAATGTCCCCCATGGAAATCAGGATGCTTACAGCAATGGCCAGGTCAAAACCCGAGCCTTCCTTTCTCACATCCGCAGGGGAAAGATTGACGGTTATTCTCTTTGAAGGAAATGAATAACCTACATTTTTAAGAGCGGTTCTTACTCTTTCACCGGCCTCCTTAACAGAGGAGGCTAAGTAGCCCACCATAAAAAGTCCGGGCATACCTACGCTCACGTCTGATTCGACTGTAATAAGCATTCCATCGATGCCAAGAGCAAGTCCGCTATATAATTTAGAATACAAGATTGAGGCTCCCTTCCGCCTCTTCTGAATAAAAAATAGTGTAAGAAGATGTTACTTCATTGCGAAGGGATAATCAAGCAATTTTTTTAGTAATTAAAATACACCAAATCTTCCTGTGCCGGGCCGGTCTTGGTTACGCTGTCAGCGTAGATTACAGGACCCTCTCCCTGGAACTCAGGATAGAATTCCTTCTGGATAGTTCCTTTTACAATGATCCAGTCACGGTCAGAAAGCATTTTCGCTCCTTTGTAATATGTTTTGAAGCCGATAAAGGCTATATCGTCGGCACAGCAGGTCATTGCAAATCTTCCCGGAACAAACTCTGTATCGCTGTAATTGGATGGTCTGTGAGCCTGGGCCTTGAAGCAGATCTGCTTACCTACATATTTGTCCGGATTATCGGCAGCATCAATGTAGAATACTCCGAAATCCTCTTCCTCCAGCTCGATCACGTCCTTATCGATTTCATAAGGAAGAACCAGCTCTTCATTTGTCTGAAGCGGTCTGCCGTCCTTACCCTCAAATATAACCTGACCTCTTCTGTTAACAGCTCTCAGGCTTCTGCGATACTCGGCAGTACGTGTGTTCTCGTCACATCTGTTGAAGATTATCATGTCAGCATTTCTCAGCTGATCCATCATTATCTTCTTCATGTTATTTACATATACATCAAAGGTAGTAGCGTCCACAAATGATATAACCTGTACTACGGTCCATCCCTTTGGTACCTTGATCTGGAATATCTTGTCCAGCTCCCACATACCGTTGTATTCGATCATAACATTTTCAGGCTTGTACTTTCTTCCAAGCTCCAGGAGATGCTCCTCTGTAAGATTGGAATCATCGATGAACTCGAGATATATGTTTTTCTCATTCAGCGCCTTCTCGTCATATTCCACTTCACCATCTTCGCAGGCAAGGAGAAGTGTTTTTGCGCCTTCTGTAAAGCCCTGGGTAATCAGGGTATCTATTGCAAATGTGGTCTTTCCGCTTCCCAGAAATCCCATGAAGACATAAACCGGAATTTCCTTAGGTTCATTTTTAAACATTTGTCCACCTCATATTAACTAAACGCTAGTTTTCTTATAATCTGAAATCATTCTATCTTATAACCCAAACAGTTCTGCAACCTTGTCTTCCTTCAGCTCGCTTCCGATAACGCAAAGCTTTCCTGTGTAATCAGGATTTCCGGGACGTACTTCATACTCACCTGGAACAAGGTCGAACTCCTGCCAGTTACCATCTTTATCAGGAACGATTCCCTTAGCTCTGAGAATGATTCCGAATTCATTATCCTCTTCTACTGAAAGCTTATCCAGGATATCCTTCAGTTCCTCAGGGCTGTATTTATGAGCTGTTTCTTTACCCCAGCTTGTAAATACTTCATCTGCATGATGATGGTGGTGATGATGTCCGCAGCTGCACACACCATTCTCATCATAGTGATGCTCATGATGATGGTCATGTTCGTGATCGTGGTCATGATGATGCTCATGTTCATGCTCGTGGTCATGATCGTGATCATGATCGTGATCATGGTCGTGATCGTGGTCGTGATGATGATGTTCATGCTCATCGTGTTCATGCTCATGGTCATGGTCATGATGATGATGGTGATGATGCTCCTCATCGTCCACCTCAGGATCGTATTTAAAATTCTTCATTATATCTTCTATGGATGAAGCATGCTCCATAGCATCCAGTATAATCTTTCCGGTTATATCATCCCATGGAGTTGTGATGATTCTTGCCTCTGCATTATGCTCCTTGATCATATTTACAGCCTCAAGAAGCTTCTCCTCTGTTGCATTCTGAGAACGGCTGAGAACAACTGTTCCGCAGGCCTCAATCTGGTTCAGGAAGAATTCACCGAAGTTCTTGATGTACATCTTTGCCTTAGTAACATCAACTACTGTAGTTGCACTGTTGAGCGCTATCTCCACATTTTCTCCAGCCTTCTGTATAGCCTTTATAACGTCGGAAAGTTTGCCAACTCCTGAAGGCTCGATTATAACTCTGTCAGGATGATAATCATTTACCACCTGCTTAAGAGCTTCACCAAAATCACCTACAAGTGAGCAGCAGATACAGCCTGAGTTCATCTCAGTTATATTCACTCCTGCTTCTTTAAGGAAGCCTCCATCTATTCCTATTTCTCCAAATTCATTTTCAATGAGGACTAACTGTTCTCCCTCGAAAGCTTCACCGATGAGCTT
>CADBMW010000052.1 GCA_902795855.1 uncultured Lachnospiraceae bacterium | reverse complement strand
TGGACTTTTTATAGGCTCTTTGCTATCAGAAACTGGCAGCTGCTGACGCCTTCACGTACCGCTGCCGTAATCACCCTCAGTTATCTGATATCAGGTTATCTGTTCCTGAAGATATATGGTGGTTATGATATAGGAAAGAGAAAGAGTAAGCCCATCATCATATCCCTATCGCTGGCGGCATTTATGACGGACATCATAGCATACGTCATGCTGATGGTCATGAATACCAACGATGCAAATAATACTGTATTCACATTTGAACAACCCTGGCTCATCCTTATTATATGTGCATTGCAGATATTTATCATCAATATGGCGGTTTATGGTGGAAACTGGGTTTATTTCAAAATCTATGATCCTGAAAAGTGCCTGATCATTACTTCATCTCAACATTCTCTAAATGAGATAAGTAAAAGCATTAAGAAGTATAAGCTTCAGTTCAAAATCTGCAGAAACATTGATTACAGAAATGATTCCATTAAAGAAATCATTCCCAAGTATGATACTATCTTCGTATATGATGTTCCGGTGAAGGAACGTACCCAGATAGTGGCTTTCTGCTACCAGAACATGAAGAATGTATATATTAATCCGGAAATGGCAGACGTAGTGGAGCTGAATGCTCATCATGTGCTGCTGGATGATGTGTCTCTGCTGGAGTTTTCCTCCATGGGACTCACCGCCGAGGAAAAATTCCTCAAGAGAATTTCCGATATAGTGCTTTCATCATTGGCACTGGTTATTACAGCACCTATCGTTCTTGTTGCAGCCATTGCCATAAAAGCAGAGGATGGTGGCAAGGTTGTGTTCAAGCAGAACAGAGCGACAAGAGGCGGAAAGATATTCTCGGTTTACAAGCTCAGGACCATGAAGGAGAACGTGGATAATTATCTGTCTGTTGTGGATGACGAAAGAATCACCAAGGTTGGTAAGGTTCTGAGACGTTTCAGAATAGATGAGATTCCTCAGTTTTTAAATGTTATCAAGGGTGATATGTCCATTGTAGGACCAAGACCTGAGATGCTTGCAAACATTTTCAATTATACAAATGATCTTCCGGAGTTTGAGTACAGACTTCGTGTTAAGGCAGGTATTACCGGCTATGCTCAGATAGCAGGTAAGTACAATACATTACCTAAGGATAAGCTGATACTTGATCTCATGTATATCGAGGAATACAGCTTCTGGCTGGATGTTAAGCTTATATTCCAGACCCTTATTGTAATATTCAAAAAAGATTCCACAGAGGCATTTGACCGAGAGGTTGAAGAAAGATTGGAGCATTTCAGTGGGAAGGTATATTAGATATGATTGACATTTTACTTGCTACTTATAATGGGGCTAAATATATAGACAGACAGATGAAGTCTCTGCTCACTCAGGATAAGGAGGGGCTGGACACTGATATTCATCTGATCATAAGAGACGACGGTTCCACAGATGGAACCATGGATTTAATAAAGCACAGAATCAAATATTATAAAGAAAAAAGACCGGATCCCATGGAGGTTACAATCCTGGAGGATAGTAAGGCCAGCGGTTCGCCGGCAGCAAACTTCATGAGACTTCTGGCAATGTCCAAGGCAGAATATGTAATGTTCTCTGATCAGGACGATATGTGGTACAGACGTAAGACTGCCGCCACCTATAGGTTTATGAAAAAGCAGGAGGAGAAGTACGGAAAGGATACACCAATCCTGGTTCATACGGATCTTTCTCTTATGAATGAAGAAGGAAAGAAGACAGCGGCCTCCTTTTATGATTATCAGAAGCTTCCAAAGGATGACAAGCTGTCCACTCTGCTGATACAGAATACAGTTACGGGATGCACCATGATGCTTAACCGTGCAGCAGCAGACCTTTTAAAGAAGGCGCCTGACAGCGAAATGATACTTATGCATGATCATTATGCGGCAGTACTGGTGGCAGCAACGGGCAAGGTGGTATTTTTAGATGAGGCGCTCATCAGATATAGACAGCACTCCGAAAATGTAGTAGGTGCTCATGCAGCAGGAAGTGCCGCAGAGTATAAAAACAGGATAGAAAAGGGAAGAAGCAAATTCCTGAAGGATATGGATCTGAGCTACAGACAGGCCGGATATATCCTGAAGAGATATGAGAAGGAAATCAGGGCTGCCCACGGAGAGGAAACTGTGGAACTTCTGAGAGAATACTCAAACCTGATAATGGCAGGTAAGATGGAAAAGATTGAATTCTTCCAGAAGCATGGAATCTATAAAAACGGAACCATAAAGAAGGCAGTTCAGGTACTGTGGTGTTAGGGTATAACAAATATGAAGATTTCGGGAAGCATAGTTACATATAATAATTCAGAGACTATCGAAAAATGCATAAGCTCTATCCTGGAGGAAACAAAGGATAAGTCTTATGATTTTAAGCTTTATATCTATGATAATGCCTCCTCTGATGATACTGTGGATATTGTAAGCCGCTTTCCTGAGGTTAAGCTCATAAAGGCAGACAAGAACAGCGGTTTTGGTCATGGTCACAATTACATAATCAGAAGAGTCAGATCAGATTATCATTTCGTCATAAATCCTGACATCAGTTTTCTTCAACAGAAGGATACCCTGGGTGAAATGGTATCATATCTGCAGGAGCATAAAGACATAGGACTCATTACCCCGAAGATACTGAGTCCCGACATGACTGAACAGGCGATTCCCAAATACGGTCCCAGCATAAGGTTTTCCTTTATAGGAAATCTTCCGGGATTCAAATGGCTTAGAAGAAAGTATTCCAGACAGGATGAAAACCTGTCTGAACCAACAGATATAGAATTCTGTACTGGCTGCTTCTTTGGGGCAAGTACAGAATATCTGAAGTACATAAGAGGCTTCAGCAGTAGTTATTTTTTATATTGTGAAGATTCCGATCTTTCCAAAAGAGTTCTTTTGGATGGCAGAAGGATAGTATATTATCCCTATGTGGAAGCGGTTCATAACTGGAACAGAGAAAATACCCACAGTGCGAAGGGCTTTTTCAGATTCCTGAGATCGCTTCTGATCTATTTTAGAAAATGGGGCTGGGTAATATGAACATAAGAAAGCTCATAAAAGTTAATATAGTAAATCTGGCGATTCTGGGACTGGTGGTTCTGTTTTATTTTCTGACAGGACTTTTGTTTAATGACCATGACAGCACAGCGTCACTGCATCTTCTGACAAATATCATCTCAGTTGTATTCTTTGTGGCCTGGGCAGCATTTACCATTTACTCAAATGTGTCCGTCATTAAAGAAGACAAGCTGGAAAAGAAGAGGGAGATTCTTGAAATCAGAAACCGTCTGATGAGGGCAGGAAGAAAGAACTTCTATATCAATGAGAGAAAGATACTGATCTCAATTCTGGACAGTCTTCAATCCAGGGAAAAGTACATCTACATGATGGAAGATGACAGCAAGGTCAGAGAGCTGTTTTTCCTTACCGAGAATCAGATACTCAGAAATGCTGCAAATGTATGTGAATACATGGAAACCTTTGATTACATTAACGGAAGGGATTCCGGATATGTGGGAAAGATCTGTCAGGATTCCCAGCATCTGCTGGACAGATTTAATAAGCTGATGGAGCTTTCCGTAACTTATGACGATACGGCACTGGATTACGATACCAGAGAAATAGATGACATGATCAATGCATTGGAAACAATGCGTGAAGCTGGAAAGGGGGCACTTAGATCATGAAAAAATCAAATACCATTATAATTTTAGGTGTAGTTTTTGCGGTTATTATAGTTTTTGTACTGGGTATATTTGCTCTGTTCAAAACCTCTTCAAAGGGCAAGACTACAGATTCAATGCTGAAGCATATCAATGTTACTGCGGCTGATCCTGTGAAGGCATCCATTTCGCTGGAGGACAATTCCCTCTACGACGAGCTGCCTGAGATAACCAAATATCCTCTTTCAGTTACTTCAAATGCTGAGCTTGATATAGAAATAATGACATCACCTGAGAAGGCAGGAGAGAACTATGAATCCTGGCTTATCGATGTGGCTGAGAAATTCAACAGAGAAGGAATAACCACCGAATCCGGAAAGAAGATAGGTATATCTGTAAGATCCGTATCATCAGGACTTGCAGCTGACTATATCATTTCCAACAAGCACACACCTCAGCTTTTCACTCCTTCAAATTATCTCTGGGGTGAATATGTAAATGCTAACGGTGGAAGCGTAACACTTAAGAATGAAAGACTTGTGGGTAATACTGCAGGACTTCTTATAAGTAAAAACAGTGATTATAAGAATTTTGGAGATATAATCAAAGCTGTTCAGGAGGGCAAAATCAACCTTGGTTATACAAACCCTCAGACAAGTTCTACAGGTATGAACCTGCTTCTCTCTATCCTGAAAATGGGTGACGAAGATATGTTCAGCGATGCCGGAGTTGGTAACTTCACAAAATTCCAGCAGAACATACCATTTGTTGCATATAACACAATGCAGATGAGAGACAGTGCCCAGAAGGGAACACTGGACGGAATGATCCTTGAGTATCAGACCTTCGTTAATGAACCAAATATAAATAAAATCTATGACTTTATTCCATTTGGAATCCGCCACGACAATCCTCTTTACATTGTAAATCAGGAGTACATGAGCGCTGAAGACATGGATGCCATCGACAAGATAAATCTTTACCTTACAAGTGATGACAGCCAGAAAATTGCTACAAAGTACGGCTTTAATGCAAATGATGATTATAAGACTGATATGACATTTACAGGCTCCGAGGTTAACAAGGCTCTGGAGGTGTATAAGGCTAACAAGGATAACGGTAAGGACATCATAGCAGTCTTCGTAGCAGACTGTTCCGGAAGTATGTACGGTGAGCCAATGAATCAGCTTAAGGAATCACTTTCAAACGGCATGCAGTACATTAAGGAAAATAACTACGTAGGACTTGTAAGCTACAGCGACGATGTCTGCATCGAGGTTCCTATCGAGAAGTTCGACCTGAACCAGAAGGCTTATTTCCAGGGCGGAATTGAAAGACTCACTGCAAACGGATCCACAGCCAGCTACGACGCTGTAGTAGTTGCCATGGACATGATCGAAAAGGCAAAGGTAAACAGCCCGGATGCCAAGACCATGATCATCCTCCTCAGTGATGGAGCTCAGAACGAAGGCTACAGCTTAAATGCCATCACCCCGGCACTGGAGGAATCACGAATTCCTGTTTACACCATCAGCTACACAAATGATGGCGACACCCAGTCCATGAAGAAGCTTTCAGACATCAACGAAGCCGCAACCATGAATGCCGACAGCGACGACATCGTTTACAAGCTGAAGAGTCTGTTCAATTCGCAGATGTAATGAACAGGGGCATATAACAAGTGCGTAAAAAAACACATGGCACTATCTGTATTTTGATGATAAAATGCAGGTAGTGCTATTTTTGATTTAGTAGGAAGAATGGAAAGGCTTGTTTTGCCTTCCCCTTGAGGGACGGCCTGTGTGCCGGTGGCACACGTTTTAGGCCGATTGACCGAGTCGGAGACGAGACCAAGGTGGTT
>CADBMW010000051.1 GCA_902795855.1 uncultured Lachnospiraceae bacterium | reverse complement strand
ATCAGTCAGTCACTTAAGGTCATGCAGCTGATCATCCGGATAGTGGAGTTTGCTTCCATTGTGGGAATGGCAGTGGTGCTGCTGGTAAACTATCTGACCTTTAATGGCATATACTGGTGCCTTATAGTGGGAGCGGGACTTTTCTTCGGAGTCTTCACCCTTGTTTACTGCTTCAAAAAAAGAAGAAGCATTCAGAAGATCATTCAGGTGGAAATGCTGGTGGGAATAGCATTTCTGGTGCTGCTGGATTATCTTCTGGGCAGCCGGGGCTGGTCATTTGAATATGCACTCCCCATCCTTTTTGTAGCAGTGGATATAGGAATAGTGGTAATTATGATAGTTGGTATAGACGGCTGGCAGACCTATATCATGACGGAGATAGTTACTACGGTTCTCAGCTTTGCCCTTATTGTACTGCATCTTTTTGCGGTGATTGATACATCCATATTTGCGGTGATAGCATTTATCATAGATGGATCCATTCTACTGGGAACCCTTATGTTCGGACAGAGAATGATATCCAATGAGGTTAAGAGAAGATTTAAGATATAGAAATAGACTTAGGAAAAGGAATAAACCTGGGACAAAGGAAAAGGAGGGTGCATGCAGGGGGAATTAAGTCTTAAAAGCAAACTTATCAGAAGTATTGTGTCGGAATTCAATTCCAATAAAAAGTTTACTGAAAGATACTCCGTGGAAGAGGAAAATAAAAGCGAGATTGATGTGGATTTTAAATATCCGGATCATCTTGAGGCTGAAAGAATTCAGCTTGAAAACTTTACCATGGAGAAGCTGATCTGGAAGGAGTCGGAATCAAAGCTGCTGATCCTTCAGCTTCATGGCGGCGGTTATGTGGGAGCCTTTAAAAAGAATTATAAGCAGATGGCAGGACTGTACTCCGAGGTAGGTAAAGGAGCTACTGTCATGTCGGTGGATTACAGGGTTGCTCCTGAGAATCCATTTCCGGCGGCGCTGGAGGATGCTCTGGAGGCCTATGATTATATTCTGGAAAGCGGATGGCACCACGATCAGATAGTTCTGGCAGGAGACTCTGCCGGAGGCGGACTTGCCATGGCACTTTGCCATACTCTTAAGTCTCAGTGGAGAAGACCACCGGCAGGAATTATAGCCATGTCACCATGGACAGACTTAACGCTCAGTGGAAGCTCATATAAGGATAATTATGATATAGATCCGGTTTTTGGAAATGACAGATCGGAGCTGATCTTCAACAATCCTTATCCGGGAGAAAATGACAGACGGGATCCACGTATCTCACCTCTTTTCGGTGACTTTACAGGATTTCCTCCTATGCTGATTCAGGTGGGAACGGATGAAATGCTTTACAGCGATTCGGAGCAGGTGGCTCTTAAAGCAAGAGCTGCAGGTGTGAAGGTCAGATTTTCAAAATATAATGGTATGTTCCATGTGTTCCAGATGGCGGGTACCATGATGGAAGAGTCAAAACGTGCCTGGTCTGAGGTGGGCAGATTTCTGGAGGAACTTTGAGTGAAAAATTTCCTACACCTCATCCGTCAGCTGATAAAATCAGCTGACACCTTCCCCTCAAGGGGAAGGCAACATACGCTAACATAGCCTTTTTCTTAAAGAGAAACTAACATAGCCTTTTTCTTAAAGAGAAACTAACATAGCCTTCCCCTCGAGGGGAAGGTGGTTCCGAAGGAACCGGATGAGGTGTGGCAAGTTTTAGTCATAAATAAAGGGGGTAAAATGGGAAGATCGTTTTGGTTTGAATGGGAAGTGCAATTAATGCAGTGGCTCCAGAGTACATTAGGTGGTAAATTTGTAACAGTTGCAGATATCATTACGAATATGGGAGAAGGAGTATTTTTAGTTGCCATCATTGGACTCATTTACTGGGGCTTTGATAAGGAATTTGGAAAATATGTAGGAAACCTGGTGGTAGTGGGAGCTGTGTGGAATCCTATGGTCAAGAATCTGATCTTAAGAAGACGACCATATATGGACCATGCCGGCATCAAATGTTTAAAGGCTGTGGACAGTGAATATGATATAATGGATTTATCCGGTCAGGGGTATTCCTTCCCCAGTGGTCATTCCACAAATTCAATCCTTTGTTTTACTTCCCTGCCCACATATTTAAGAAATAAATATCTGGTCATGCTGGGAATCGTCATGCCCCTTTTGATAGGTTTTTCCAGAGTATATCTGGGAGTTCATTATCCTACAGATGTTATAGGCGGATGGCTGCTGGGTCTGGTGATTCTTCTGGTAGTGGGAAATCTGCAGGCAGTGGTAAAGAAAAGATGGCATCTGAATCTGATCATCTTTCTCATATCCCTTGTGGGACTGTTTTATTGCAGGTCTGCGGATTATTATACATCTCTGGGACTTATGGCCGGCTTTTATCTGGCACAGGAGTTTGAGGATAAGTTCATACATTTTGATAATACCAGTAATATAATAAAAATAATCCTCAGAGTGGCTGGGGGAATAGGCCTGTTTCTACTGCTGAACATCCTTTCAAAAATGCCATTTTCAGAAAAATTTTTGGAATCAGCCACATTTAGTGCATATATTGTTAGATTTATTCGCTATTTTGTAGTATCATTTATAGTATTGGGAGTGTACCCGTTTGTTTTTTCTAAAAACAGGGTGAAATAAAGAGGAGGTTACGTATGGAGAGGAAGTTTACTAATATGAGGGATCTGGCCCGAAGCTTTGCCAAGGCTATGGATCTGCTCAGGCCGGAAACAGAGCATCATCATGAGAGGGTGGCTTATCTGGCATATAATATAGCTGATGAGCTGGACTATGAAGAAGACGATAAAAATGAAATTCTTTATGCAAGTCTTCTGTATGATGCAGGAATAGTGCTTATGCCGGAAAGAAAAGCAGATCAGGAAAGATATCTTCTGAAGGATATGGCGGCAGCGACACTGGGAATGATAGGGGATGTTCCAAGATTTAAAGGTGTCTGCGAGGTTATGAAGATAGCAGATCCAGAAACCGAGGAAGATGATGCACTTTTTGATGCAGATAAATATAAGGATTTTGCTGAGATAGTAGATTTGTCTGACAGAGTATCAGCAATGCTGGATCCGAAGGATGCTGCACTTAATCAGGCATCAGATATATGTAATGCAGTTTCCGAGCTGGCAGGAGAGGCCATAAGCAATACTGTTGCTGAAGCATTCCTTAGATTTGCAGAAAAGGAATATGTGTGGATGGAGGTTCTTCATCAGCCTGAATTATTCCTTTCATATATTTCAGATGAGAATACAGTGACACTGGACGATATGATAATCCTTGCAAAGTTCATGTCACGTATTATAGATTTCAGAAGCTCATATACAGCGATGCATTCATCAGGTGTTGCATCTACAGCCGTAAGACTTGCCGAAATCATGGGAATGTCTGAGGATGAGTGTAAGATGATGATGATTGCAGGCTATATTCATGATATCGGAAAGCTCAAGGTTCCAAGAAGTGTTCTGGAGAAAAACGACAAGCTGAACGATGAGGAATTCAATATAGTAAAGGAATATGCTTACTATACAAATCTTCTTCTGAAGGATGTTGCCGGATTTGAGCAGATAGGAAGATGGGCTTCACTTCATCATGAGAAGCTGAATGGATATGGATATCCTTTCAGACTGAAGGCAGATGATATACCGATGGGAGCCAGAATCATAGCCATAGCAGATATCTTCTCTGCTGTAGCGGAGATAAGAGCTTACCGTAAAGGTATGACAAAGGAAGAGGTAATAAGTACTCTCAGAGATAATGTTGAAGACGGGGCAATGTCAGGCTACATAGTAGATCTCCTGATAAATAATTACGACAACATTTACTCCATAAGAGAGAATGAGGTTTCAAAAGAGGGTGCGCGTTATTATGCGGCCGTAGTTGATGCAGAGGACTGATAGGTTTTATTGATATAAAGGAAGGGTAACAAGGATATGAAGAAGAGACTCGTAACAAGAAGCGATTTTGATGGACTTGTATGCGCCATGCTCCTTAAAGAGCTGGATATTATAGATGACATTAAATTTGTACATCCTAAGGATGTTCAGGATGGTAAAGTGGATATCACCGAAAATGATATCACAACCAATCTTCCTTTTGATCCAAGAGTAGGACTGGCTTTCGATCACCATGAAAGTGAGCTGCTGAGAAACAAAAAAGAGGATTATGAAGGAAAGTACATTATAGACGGAAATGCCAAGTCTGCTGCAAGAGTAGTATATGACTATTATGGTGGCAAGGAAAAATTCAAAAGAGTATCTGATGAGATAATGTGGGCTGTTGATAAGGGCGACAGTGCTGACTTCACAGAGGATGAAATCCTTCATCCGGATGGATGGGTACTTATGAACTTCCTTATGGATGCCCGTACAGGACTGGGACGTTTCCATGATTTCAGAATTTCAAACTATGATCTTATGATGGAGCTTATAGATTTCTGCGTAGATCATACTATAGAAGAAGTTCTGGAGCTTCCTGACGTAAAGGAACGAGTTGATATGTATTTCCAGCAGCAGGAACTCTTTATTGATCAGTTAAAGAAGATAACCAGAATAGAAGGCAAGGTAGCTGTTATAGATCTCAGAAATGAAGAGACCATTTACACAGGAAACAGATTCATGGTATATGCTCTCTGGCCTGAAACAGAGCTTTCGGTTCATGTGGCATGGGGCTTCAGAAAGCAGAATACTGCTGTTATGATAGGAAAATCCATCGTAAACAGAAACTCAAAATTCAATATCGGTGAGTTATGTCTTTCCTATGGCGGCGGTGGACATGCCAATGCCGGAACATGTCAGCTGGACAATGACAAAATAGATGCCGAGCTTCCTATAATTCTGGAAAAACTTAACGGGTTAAGACCTGTATAGATGTTTCCTGAAGGGGATATGAAACTTGTTGTATAAAAAAAGTGTTAAAAATATTAGAATTTGTGTTATAATGGCACTATGTGTCTTTTTGGCATGCTTTTTTCCATGTAATAAAATAAGTGTGCATGCGGATGAAAGAGACGAGTACGAGGATCAGAAAAGCAGAGCCGAGGCCAGCAAAAATACAGCTGAGCAGCTGATGGAGCAGATAGATGAGATAAACAATAACATCGCCGGTGATGCTCTTCGTATAGATAATTCCAAGAAAGACATAGCCAAGATAGATCAGGATATAAAGGAGTCACAGCAGAGACTCGTGGAGGCAGAGGATGATCTTAGAGTTGAAAGAGAGGCTCTCGCCCGGGTTCTTTCCATGATATATGAATCAGAGGAAAGTGATGATCCCCTTACCATTATCCTGAAGGCAAAGGATACTTACGACCTGATCAACAGGGAAGAATATGTAAGCAGTGTAAGTTCCTATATAGACAATAAAATAAACAGTATCCAGGAAAAGGTGGATGTGCTGTCTGAGCATAACAACGAGCTTCTTAAACTTAAATATAAGAGAGAAGATGACCTGGTTGAATATGAGGCCAGAATAGCCAGCTTCCATAATGAGATAACCGAGCTGACTGAGCTTGTAGCCGAGGCGGAAAAAAATGCTGAGGATGCAGAGGCTCTGGCAGAGGAACTGAAGGAGCTGGTGGCCCAAAGGGAAGCCAAGGAAAGAGAACTGTTAATGCCTCAGGTTTATGACGGAGCATCCAGTGGAGTTAACTATACCGGTAACGGTACAGATTACAGCTATACCTATCCATATCTTCATACGGAGGATGAGCTTACTCTGCTGGCATCTATCATTCAGGCTGAAGCGGGAAGCGTCAGCTATGAAGGTATGATAGCAGTAGGCAGTGTCATAATGAACCGAGTGGATAGTCCGAATTTTCCGAATACAATAGAAGGAGTTGTATATGCTCCTTATCAGTTTGAACCTGCAAGCACCGGAGCGCTGGCACTTATTCTTGCCCAGGGACCGGTTCAGGCATGTATAGATGCAGCACAGGATGTGCTGGACGGAAAAAGAAATGTACCTAATTTCTATTTTAAAGCGGCCTGGTATGCAGAGGCCCATGGAATCGAAGGAGTTAATATAGGCGGTAACGTATTTCATTAGTAGGTGTTATATATGTATATATAGCAGAAAGGTAAAGCTATGAGCACAATTTCAGTAGATGATCAATTAAATGTAGCAGAAGAGATTGCATCCATGATGGGTGAGATAGACCCTTCCGGCAGACATAAAGCCTTTGAAAAGCCGGAGGAAGCCCTTGCCTATGTAAAGATGAATCGTCCCGATGTAGCCTGGCTGGATATAGAAATGCCCGGTATATCAGGACTAGAGCTTTCTCTTGAAATCAAAAAGCTGTCTCCTACCACAAATATCATATTTGTAACGGGACATGAGAAATTTGCTTATCAGTCTTTCCAGCTTCATGCCAGCGGATTTATCTTAAAGCCGGCTACCATAGATGCTCTGAAAAGAGAGCTGGATAACCTTCGTAATCCTGTTGATATAGAGAGAAACGGAATTCTGAGAGCTCAGTGCTTTGGTAATTTCGAGGTATTTGACAGAGATGATCAGCCAGTGAAATTTAAAAGAAGCAGAAGCAAGGAAATCCTGGCATATATGATAGACAGGCGAGGGGCTCTTTGTTCCGTAGGTGAGCTTTGCGGAGTTCTTTTTGAAGACAGAGAAGAGGACAGGGCTCTAAAGAAACAGCTGAGAGTTTTTCTTTCAAGCCTCAGAGACGATCTGGCTAAGGCCGGAGCGGGAGAAGTTCTGGTTAAGGGCTGGAACGCATATGGAGTAGACTGTTCTCTTATAGACTGCGATTATCTGGACTTCCTGGAGGGAGACCCTCACGCAGTAAACTCATTTATGGGTGAATATATGACTCAGTATTCCTGGGCAGAGCTTACACTTGGTGAGCTTATAATGAAACCTGATTCCTTCAGTGAGGATTATTAAAAGATGGCAGAGCGGTTTGATTTTAAAACCATAAGAGTATTTCCATATTTTCTGCTGGCTATATTTGTTACCAGCCTGGCAAATGTTATAACCGTTTGTCTTGCGGCGGTAATGGATAGCGGATCAAAACTGGAAGGACCCCTTCAATCAACCAGCGGAATCCTTCTTACCACCGATATCTTAAAATATGCGTCAGTAGTTGCCATATTTGTATGTCTGTACAGAATACATGGTGTGACCAGGTGGTTTCTGGTGGCCAACAGTATGTTCGTAGGATATATGGTAGCAGATATTATGGACAGAATCCTCTGGTGGGTATGCGCTGTATCCGGTAATTACCCCATGGTTGCAAACGTAGCTTATGTGTCAGATATAACAACTGATATTTTCATACTTCTTGGAGTGTGCTTTGTCCTCAGAGGTATTGCAAGACTGTATGACCAGATGGATAGACCAAAGGCGGCAGAAAGTGTGCGGACATCCAGAGAACTTTGGATATTTGCAGAGATAATAAGCCTCCTTATAAGCATTTTGCTTATTCCTGTAGAATATGTGGTAACAGGCAGTGCCAGGGTTGTAACCATGGTTGTTCTGGGAATATGTGTATTCTTTTACCTGTTTGTTGTAGCATTTGTGTTTTTTAAGGCACGCAACTTCTGTTACGATTACTACATGTATATGTATAACAAAGGTCATACAAGGTAGCGGGAGGAAGTATGGAAAATAATACTGAATATGCAATTATCATAACAAATCAGATATTTTCGTTTGTATCAATACTTCTCTCGGTTGTGGTTCTGTTTGTTACATTACAGATGAGAGAGCATAATCAGCGTATGGGCTGGTTTATCGCATCAATTTGTTTTCTCATCGGAGGCCTTTCCTATCAGATAGTTTCCGGAGTTGCTTCCAATGGGCTTCAACAGCCCTACACGGCAGCAGCGAGAGTATTTTACTCCATGATAGGCCCTATTTTTACACTCTATTTTATAGAGACAGAGAAGGAAGAAGACCAGAAATGGGATGGATACTTCTGGACAGTTTTACAGAGTCTGATTTCCGTCCTGGTTATTCTGCTGATAGTTTTTGAGACCAGTGAATTCTTCATATATATGGGATTCATGGTGCAGCATATGATCATACTGATTATGCTGCTTATATCTTCAAAAAATATAGTAGCCAGTATCGGATTTATCATAGGAGACTGCTTCCCAGTGGTGGCTGCTCTTGTGGGAATGTCTCTTTCAGGGCTGGAACTAATGGGATTTGGAGAGGTAATGCTCCTGCTTATAGTATTCTTCTGCTATCAGGTTGATACAGAGAGAGCGCTTCTGAATAAGCAGGTTGAACTATCCGAGAATAAAGTATCTCTTCTAATGGAACAGATACATCCCCATTTCATATATAATTCACTTCAACAGATCGCACTGCTCTGTGACGAAAAGCCTGAGGCCGTAAAGCCGGCAATATTCAGCTTTTCCGGGTATCTCAGAAAGAACTTTGAGGCTCTTACCAATGAAGGACTGATACCTTTTGAAAGAGAAATGGAGCATGTGGATACATATATAGAACTTGCAGAGATTCTTCCTTCAAGGAAGTTTGTGGTGGAGAAAGATCTGCAGGTAACAGACTTTTATCTGCCGGCGTTGGTACTTCAGCCCCTTGTGGAGAATGCTATCCTATATGGAATAGGTATGAGTACAGAGGGTGACAAGATACTCATAAGCACCAGAGAGGAAGGCGGATATATAGTAATAAGCGTTAAAGACGACGGCCATGGACAGCAGACTCAGCTCAGAACCCAGAAGAAGCGTAAGAGCGTGGGTACCAAAAATGTCAAAACCCGTCTTAAAATATTATGTGAAGGCGAGCTTGCTATAGAAAAGACCGACGAAGGTACAGTAGCATCTATCAAGATACCCCTGAATAAAGCAAAAAATCCTGAAAAAGGTGAAAATAACAAAAAATAACAAAAAATTTGTTGCGCTTTTGTTATACCTTTGTTGCTATAATCAAGCCATAAAATACTAAATGTACTTATCAGCCAAGCAAAATCTATTAAAAAATCCAAGGAGGATGGGAGAAATGAAGAATAATTTCAAGGGAATGGTAAAAGCCGTATCAAAAAACAAAAAAGCCTGTATTGCTCTTAAGACTTTGGCTACAGCAGCATTTGTTGCAGTAGTTACAGCAGCATACAGCGGATATGCTAATGCAGCAGATCTTTCAGGAGTTGTAAAGCCTATAGTTGAGCTTATCAATTCCTTCATCAATCCGTTACTTGCTCTTGTTGGAGCCGGCGGAGTTCTTTTCTGCATCATGCTCGGTGTTAAGTTTGCAACTGCAGAAGAGCCACAGGAAAGAGAAAAACGTAAGCAGTCACTTAAGACAGCTATCATCGGATATGTTCTTATATTCGTACTTGTAGTAGCACTTAAGCTTTCAATCGGACCTCTTACAAAGTGGATGAACAGTTCAGTAAAGGGTACAAATACTTCAATCGAGCTTAATACAGAGAAAACTACAAAGTAATATAAAAAGTACTAAAAAATATAAGGGGATATAGTTTTCTTAAGCTATATCCCGCTTGTGCTTGATAAGACAGGACTTTTTTCGAAAGAAGGAGCACCGTTATGAGAATCAGAAAACTATTAAAGAACAATAAAAAGATAAAATTTAATAGAAAAAAGGCAGCAGCTCTCGGTCTGGCTTTTGCCATGATGATCTCTTCGGCTTATGCCAATAAGGGTGTTGTTTTTGCTACAAGTGAGACCGGATCAGGTGATACAACTACAGAGGCTGATTCCGAAGAAGAAGAAACTACAGAAGAAGGAAGCTTCGGAATGAGTGGTACTGTAGTCAAGGATAAGAAGGGCAGATATATTATCTGGGAGTGGAGAAGAGCTTCCAGTGATATGGATTCTTTCTTCACTCAGGTGGAACAGGCTGCCGCTGCCGGATATGGAGTGTTCCCATGTCTGTTTGCTGCAAGAAATAATAAAGATGAGGTTCAGGGTTTTCTTTCATCATACGCTGACACCAGTCATATAAAGCTTCGAGATAGATGTTCCTACCCTTTAGACAATGGTATTTCTGAATATGATAACAGGTACAAGGCTATCGAACCAACAAAAATGGATGAAAACACATTTGCTTATTTCCTGAATGATCTTTGTGTTGTTAACTCGAATATAAATCTGGTATATGGATTTAATGAATACCTCAGTGATTATCTCCTTCAGGATGCAGATGGTCAGCAGATAAGAGAATATAGATTCAATAGTGATAGGTTTTATACTGATAATGGTACCATGGGTGCTCTGTGGGTAAAACCTGAAAATAAAACTACTGCTTCTAACAGTTATAAATCAGGCTGGCATTGGGACTGGAAAGATATCTATGATGCGGGCTGGTATAATGATACTATCAAAAATGATGTAGTTGGTCTTCAAGCAGCATTAATTCTTTCCGGCGAGGATGGAAAGGATAACAGAGATTATGGCGGACCTAAGCGCATGGATTCTGATGGTAATATAGCCCGTACCATTACGAATCTGGAAGAATCAGGATCCACTAGCGATACATCAGATGATTCACAAAGTAATAGTTTGTCTGATTTGTTTGGTGAAACAAAATATGCAGAAGAAGATGGGGCCGGTGTGAGTGTAGGTTCAAAAGTAGGGGGTGTTGCTATTGCTAATAAGTTAGGTGGTAAAAATGTAACGATTAGCAGTAACGGTACGTCTACTACCATTGTAAGCACACCTTCGACTACTTTTCCCGGAGTATTAGATTCATTTCAGCTTTACGCAAGAGCCCATAAGGATAGTACTGATGGTGGAAAGGGTGAACCATGGCTTGAAATACAGCATTTAGACAGAAGTGATGAGAGCAAATTTACCATTGTACCATATGGCTGGTTATGGGGATCAAATAATGGGCAGTTCCTTATTGAGAGCTTTTTCCTGAATCATACAAATAACAGCACAGATATGGATGAAGCCAGTTTTCTTTGCCTCAGAAATGGAGTTATAGCACCATTTGCACTTACAGAAGAAAAATGTGGTAATACAAGTTTTAAATCTCCTTCTGTTACCGGGCTTTGCTGTAAATATGATATGTACATAGGATTTCCACATATTCTGTCTTCCATGGATGGAAAGAATGGCATAACAACAGTTTCTGACAATGAAAATTATATTGTTAAAGATGCTACTTATGTAGACGAACAGGGCATTGAAAGATCATCAGAAGGTGTTATTCTTCCTGAAGGAAATAAGATAGTAATCGAGGAGGGAGGAACTCTCTCTATTGAAGGTAATTTTATAAATAATGGTCAGATCATAAATAAAGGTGGAACTATCATAGTAAAGAAGGGTGGATGTATTTCAACCTTTTCCAAGTATATAGAAGGTGGCGTTATTAAATGCCAGGCTGCGGATTCTGATTCTCACAGACCTGGAGATCTTGTAATAATGCCGGGTGGATGCGTTGCCTGCCTTAATCCTTTCGATCAGGCCTCAAATCGATCTCTTAAATATAAGCTTGAACTTTCCGGCGGCTCAACGGTTATAAACTATGGTGAGTTTGCAATATCATATGGAAAGATAGCTACAGGATGTACAGTCGATACACGCAAAGACGGAAAAACCTATATCGGTTATGGTATATCTGATGTAGGAATGCTTGTTTATCAGGAAATAATAAACAGAGGTAGTCTTCGGGCGTGTATAACTGAAATGGATACAAAATATGTTGTAAAAAGGATGGATCCTTCCTGGTATGCGGAATTGTACGGGAATTCGAATGACTGGACTGATGAGCTTTGGAATTACATTGTTGATGATCACAACCAGGTTGTGGCCTGGGCAGGCTCGTTCGGTATAGTTGGGGCTGATGGGAACGTTGTACAGTTTGTAAAGGATAAAAGTGCAAAGGTGGAAGCCTACTACGGCGAATATTCTGAAATAGAAGAACAAAAAAGAGGAAAATTCGATATTAAGGAACGCGAATATTAATTAAGGGGTACAAAATATGAAGACTGTACACAAAATATTGCTCTATGTGATGGTATTTATTCTTGTTGCAGGAATAGTAGGATTTGTTGTTCAATCCTTCGTCACAGCACCAGATGTTATGGAAGAAGGAGATGGCTTTCATCTTCAGTGGGGTCTCTTTCTGTCCTGGCAGACCTGGGTTATAGGAGCAATAGGTGCATGTTTGCTCGCTCTTATATGGCTTCTTTCCGGAAGTAATCTTGACCTTCTGATATTTGGTAATGGCAAAGGTCTCCTTGGCAGAAAAGGTAAGGTTGATGTAGTACAGGGATCTTTGGAAAATAGCCGTTTCCTTACAGATAAAGAAAGAGACAATTATTTCCCAGAACATACCTATGGTCAGCTTGGAAGCGTAAAGAAAGACGGAATACCCGTAAGAGCAGTCCTTGATAAAAAGAATACGTTACAGGTTAATTTCCTTCCGGGAGCGCATTCACTTATAATCGGTGCTACCGGTTCCGGTAAAACAACTACATTTATTAATCCTATGATTCAGCTTCTTGCCTCTACAGCTGCAGGAAGTTCCATGATAATGACAGACCCTAAGGGAGAGCTTTTTGATCTCCATTCTGCTTACCTGGAATCAAGAGGATATAAGGTTCTTCTCCTTGATCTTCGTGATACTTATTCATCATCCAGATGGAATCCTCTGGAAGGCATCTGGGATATGTATCAGGAATATGTTCAGGCAGGAAAAGGAATCAAATTCCACAGAGACAGCATGGATAAATATCCGGATTTGAAAAGAATGGATGGCGATGGTGAACCCGGAAAGCCATGGGCTGAGTGGAGAGGCAGAGCTTATGCTGATCTTACTCACTGTCAGGATGATGTTTCGGTTACACGCCAGCAGTTTTACGATGAAATGTACGAGGATCTGAACGACCTCATATCAGTTATATGTCCTATAGAGAATGAAAAGGATCCTGTCTGGGAGAAGGGTGCACGTTCCATTATAATGAGTACCTGTCTCGCTATGCTGGAGGACTCTGAGGACGAAAGATTGGGAATGACAAAAGAGAAGTTTAACTTCTTCAATATAAATAAAGCACTTACAAATTCAGAAGATGAATTTGCAACACTTAAGGAATATTTTGAAGGACGTAATAAGCTGTCACAGGCATATACACTGTCCCGTCAGGTTATGTCAGCAGCTGATACTACTCTTTCATCATATATGTCTATCACATTCGATAAGCTGAATATGTTCAATGACCGTGGTCTTTGCGGTCTTACATCAGCTACCGATGTTCAGGCAGAGAAATTTGCTGATCAGCCTACAGCACTTTTTATGAAGATACCTGATGAAAAGGACACAAGACATGGTTTGGCAGCCGTATTTATTCTCTGTATGTATAAAGCGCTTATCAAGGTTGCTTCTGCAAGAGAAGACCTTTCTCTTCCAAGAAACGTTTACTTCATCCTTGATGAGTTTGGTAATATGCCTAAGATAGAAAAATTCGATAAGATGATCACAGTTGGACGTTCCAGAAAGATCTGGTTCAACATGGTAGTTCAGTCCTACTCACAGCTGAATAACGTATACGGTGAGAAGGTAGCAGATATCGTTAAATCTAACTGTGGTATGAAGATGTTCATCGGTTCCAATGATATAGGAACCTGTGAAGAGTTCTCAAAGCTGTGCGGAAATATGACAGTACGTACAACTTCGACTTCTTCATCAATTGGTGCAAGAGCGGGAGATATGAATCTTTCATCGCAGACTCAGGTAAGACCACTTATCTATCCTTCAGAGCTGCAGATGCTCAACAACAAAGAAAGCACCGGAAATGCCATAGTAGTTACATTTGGTAATTTCCCACTCAAGACAAAATATACACCAAGCTACAGATGTCCATATTATAAGATGGGTAGAATGGATATGACAGAGCTTAGAAGTCATATGTTTAAAGCGGATGAAGTATATTACGATCTCGATGAAAGAAATGAGATAATTCTTGGTAAGGGTGATGAAGAGGATACAGAGGAGAGCGCATGAGAAAATTCATTATAGCATTTGCAATTATCTTAACAGCGTCGTTCTCACTTGGACAAAGTGTAAATGCCACGGAATTAGATGAAAGTGGTCAGCAGACAAGTGAGACAGAAAGCGTGGAATCACAGGATGTTGTAAATGGTGATACCACAAACTACTATGACGAGGATATACAGGTTCAGGGTGATGATGAAGAAGTTGTTGCCAATCCTACGCCGGCTTTAAAGGATAGTGATTATATGGACTATTCCGGACCAGTGGATATGTTCACCGGTCTTCCTGAAGGAGTAGAAGAAGTAAAAACCACTGGAATCGTTACCATATCTGAAGATGTAAGCTACGACAGAAGCACCGGTATGTTCCGTTACGAAATAGATCATGAAACGCATTTCTACTGTTCAGTAGCAGATGGAATGGTAACAACTGATGAAGTCAGATTTTCAATGGACGGAGACGGAAATGTTATAGTCTATAAGGATGGTTATTCTTATTCCGGAATACCCGATTCCGTAAGTGATCCAGGCTCCTATGTGGTTCAGAAAAAAACTGATGGTAATTCATTCCAGATGATCTCATTCCGGATAGTAAATAGTGTAACAGGTGTCATTAACCAGTATGTTATGCCTGATGGTTTCAGACTCTCCAGTGTTTATCTGAATGGTGTGGAAGTAAATAAGGGATATTCCTCCGTTGATCTTACAGAAGAAGGATCCTATGAAATCCTTTATCACTGTTCCGGAAACGGTCTGGATTATGAACTGGATGTAGATATTGATCACACTCCTCCGCAGATTAAATTTAAGGGCCTGGATAAGGATAACAGAGCAAGAGGTCCTGTAAAGGTTAAAGGTCTTCAGGATGGAGATACTGTATATGTAACTCTTAATAAAAAGGAGACACATCTTAATCTTGATAACGAGCTGACCGAAAGTGGACTATATTATATAGCTATATCGGATGAAGCAGGAAACACAGTTGAGAAGACATTCAGAATACTTATTTACCTGAATGTTAAAGCTATAGTATTTATCTCGATCATACTTGCAATTATCGTAGGAGTGATCGTAGCACTTTATATAACCAGAAAACGCCTGAGAGTCAGATAAATCTGGCCTGAAAGGCATAGAACTAAGATGACAGGAGTAGAGCTATGCTGAACACATTACAATTAAGTTCCATAGGCGATGCTATCGGCGGAGCGATAAAAAGTCTCTGGGAATCATTCCTTGAGCATACCTTATGGCGTCTGCTGCATTTTTTAGAGACTCTTCTTCTTAGGTTCATAGCACTTATTGAGGATGTTATGATGGTATTTACCGGTGAGAAAACCGTTGAATATAATCATCAGGATAGCGTTCTCATAAATGTATTCTTTAATAACAGTACTATCCGTGGTATTTATGCAGGTATAGCTCAGATAGGTATAGCCTTTGCATTTGTCTTCGCGGTGGTGGCAGTTATAAGAAAGATACTTGATCTTAGAGGAAAGCAGCAGGGTGTTACTCTTGGAACCATTATTGGAAACCTTTTGAAGAGTATACTTCTGATATTCTCTATGAATGCGATCGTTATTGTAGCCATAACTACTACAAACGTTCTAACAACGCAGGTCAGCTATGCTATCCAACATGGAGATGAGATAATCGAACCGAATACGATAGTCTTTACTGATGAACAATTCGCAGCAATGGGACGAATTATAAATACAATAGGAAACTATTCGCTGAATCCTTCATACAGATCCAGGTATAATCTAAATGCCTGCTATAACGATATCAGGGTTGATCTTAAGTTCCTTGCAGATCAGGGCGTGTTTAAATATCACTATGTATCGAAGGATGGTCAGCCAACCTGGCAGAGTGTAATGGAGGAGCTGGCCCGGGCCTGTGATTACGAGAACGAAGTTACCTTGGATTCATATAATGATGGACTTACAAATGCCATGCTTGATGCCATGGAGCTCTTTAAGAGAAATCCTAACATAAAAGCACTTCCAAGTTATACCAGAGTTGATGACGTTGAAAATGAGGGCGAAAATGTTCCAATGGACAGGATCCTTTTCCTGGTGGGAACCATGGGAACCATTGGTGACAGAGCAGCAGCAAGAACAGAAAGTTATAATGTAGAACCCAGCTTCTATGATGCAGTCCGTTATCCTTTCTATCTTGGAGAAAAGGGCGCCGATATATATGATTTCGATGATGTAAGAAAAGCATTTGAAGTGAGTCCCGGATATATGAACTATATAGTAGTTTATGCCGCCGGAATTGCGATTCTTATGGAGATGATGGTAATTATAGTTACCTGTGCAGTTCGAATATTCAACCTGCTGGCACTTTATATATCCTCACCGCTGGTTATCGCAGCCATGCCGCTGGATGACGGTGGTAAGTTCAAACAGTGGACTACAGCATTTATCATCCAGCTTCTGGGTGTTGTAGGTATGGTACTATCCATGAGACTTTTCCTCATGTTCCTGCCTGTTGTATGGAGTCCGGCACTGAAGATATCTGACAGTTCGATTCTCAACTGTATAGTAAAAGCCATATTAACATACGGTGGTATCACTGCAGTTAATAAGGTTAACGGAATACTTACAGGTATACTTGCTGATAACGCCGGATATCAGGCTATCTATGCCGGTAACATGCGTGATGACTTCCAGAGAAGTTCAGTTGGTAAGGTTCTCGGCGGAATTGGCGCAGGAGCTGTTATGGGCAAGGTTGGCGGAGCTCTTGGCGGAGCTGCTAAGAATGTGGCAGGAAAGTGGGCAGGCAAGGCTGCTGATGCTACGGGTCTTTCAAGAGTCGGTCGTGGAATCAGAAGTATAGGTGAGGCAGTCGGTGTTGTTAAGAAACACGACAAGAGTAAGGATCCGGAGGCTGTGAAGCACGAGAGGTCCAGAGAGCGTCAGCGTAAGATGGACGATATGAAAGCAAATCTGGATTATGCTGCTACTCATAATGGTAAGGATCTGAATGGAAAGGATCTTACCGGTACCAAGCGTGAGAAGATGGAGAAAACTCTCGAACATATGCAGAACAACAAGGATATGTCTTACTCACAGGCTAGTCGTCTTGCTGATGTAGATCATAAGCAGGATAAGAAGGATGCCGCACAAAATGCTGCTAACAGAGCTAAAGAGCTTAAGGCGGCACCACCACCTAGAGAGCTTCCGGGAAATCAGAACACTCAGGTATAAAATATAATACAAATATATACGGGAATATTATTATATGAGATTAATTCCAGGTAAAACAAAAGTAAAAATTGAGATTTTCAAGAGTATAACTCTTGCCGACGTGATAGTTGGGCTGGTTGGACTTGTTGCAGTTACACTATGCAGCATTTCCTCCCTGCCCGGTCGGTGGATCATCGCGGGAATAGTAGCGGCAGTATTCGTAATGCTTCTGTTCCGTTTGGAGGATGAACCATTTTATGTGTTCGTCTGGCATATGCTAAGGTATCAGGCATACCCCAGAAGGTTTTCAAGAATATATACCGATGAACAATTAGTTCAAATGTCCAGTGGAGACAGAAAAGAATCCCTGGATGCATTTTTCGGACCTGACGAAAGTAAAGAGACTGCGGCAGAGAATCCGGAAGAAGAGTCCCAAAATGATGAAGACTCATTTGAAGATATGGAAGAAGCAGACGAGCTGGATAAGAAAGCCAAAAAGGCTGAGAAGGCTCGTCTTAAAGCCATTCTTAAGGAAGAGAACAAAATCCTTAAAAGTAAGACTGCAACCAAGGAAGAAAAGGATGCAGTATGGCTTGCAAGAGCTGAGAGATCAGCTGAGAGAAGAAAAAACAGAAACCTGGATAAAGAAGAAAATGCTCATTTTGAAGAAATAAATGACTTCATGCCATTTACCGCCATTAAGGACGGATATATTGAATATAACGGAGAATACTATGGTGCTGCCATCGAGGTAGATCCTATAGAATTCCGTTTCTTTTCACAGTACAGACGTGATAATTCCATAGAAAACTGTTTTGGAAAGATACTTAGAGGTATTTCAGGAAAATATGGAGCAAATATCGTAAAGATTCAGAGACCTATCATATATGATGAGTATCTTGATGCGGAATACGATAAGCTGGATGCACTTAAGGCCTCATATGAAAGTGGTCTTCTTTCAGAGGAAGAGCTTCAGGCAAGAGTTGAGATTCAGTATGACAGAATAAATGCAGTAAGATCCCTCTGCGATGATGAAAAAGTTATAGATCCGTTCTACTATATCGTACTGTTCGACAGCGATAAGAGAAGACTGGATATTATGGTGAAGCAGGCTCTCAACTCTCTTAAAGAGGGCGAGCTTACAGTCAGAAGACTGGATACAAAGGAGCTGGCTGTATTCCTGAAATATACAAACGCACTTGATTTTGATGAGAAGCAGGTAGATTCCATAGCTGAAGAGCAGCTGGCAACCTGGGCCATGCCTAACAGCTTAAAGTTTACCATGAGAACCATAGAGGTAAATGATCTCATTACCCACAATCTCAGAGTTATAAGCTTCCCTTCCATAGTTGGTGATTCCTGGCTGGCAGGAGTTATGTCCTTCCCTTCCACAAAGGTTGTGGTAAAGTGTACACCAATGGACAGAACCAAGGCTATACGTGCAATAGACCGTTCATTGGCTGAACTTAGAGGCCAGTACATGAATACAAATGTAGATTCAAAGATCATAGAGCTGCAGGAGCATATAGATACTCTTTCAACTCTGCTGGTTACACTTCAGCAGGATAATGAAAATCTCATGTCTGTAAATATCTACATTACAGCCTATGATGCTCTTGTGACCAGTGAGAATCCAATACTGGGAGAGAACTTCTCTTCAGAGATGCCTTATATTTCTGATATGAAGAAGACCCTCAGAAGAAGCTGGAGTGAAGCTGGAATGCGTCTCTCCGGTATGGATTTCCTCCAGATTCAGAGCTTTATCGGTTCCCAGGTTTCAGCTTATGATCCTATGATAAGGGAATCAAGAGGTATTCCTACAAATACCATAGCTGCAACCTTCCCATGGATATTTGCTCATGTAGCAGATGTGGGTGGTATCAAGCTTGGTGAGTCTGACGGAGTTCCTGTATTTATAGATTTCTTCAGAAGAGATGCTGAAAGAGTTAACTCAAATATGGTTATCGTAGGTAAGTCCGGTTCCGGTAAATCCTACGCTACAAAGTCACTTCTTACAAACCTTGCTTCAGAGGATGCCAAGATATTCATACTGGATCCGGAGAATGAATATTCAGAACTGGCACATACTCTCCATGGTAAGATTATAAATGTAGGAAATGCAAAATATGGAAGACTTAATCCTTTCCATATCATTACCGCTCTGGATGATGATGAAGCTGCAGAGGATGGCGGTCCAAGTGGAAGCTTTGCAACCCATCTGCAGTTCCTGGAAGAGTTCTTCAGACAGATTCTTCCGGATATAGACAAGGATGCTTTGGAATATCTGAATTCCCTTGTAGAAAGAATGTATCTGAACTTTGGAATAACTCCGGAAACAGATCTTTCAGATTTCAAGGCAGGGGATTATCCTATATTCGATGATCTTTATGATGTTATCCTTGCGGAATTTGAAAGAACAAATAATGATTATCTGAGACAGCTCCTTCGTTCTCTGGTAAATTACATCTCAAAATTCTCAACCGGTGGACGAAATGCAAATATCTGGAATGGACCTTCAAGTATTACTACCGACGAGAACTTCTCGGTATTCAACTTCCAGTCCATGCTTGCAAACAGAAATACTACCATTGCAAATGCCCAGATGCTGCTGGTTCTCAAATATATAGATAATGAGATAATCAAGAACAGAGATTACAACCTTAAGTACGGTCTTAACCGTAAGATAGTTGTAGTTATAGATGAGGCACATGTATTTATCGATACCAAATTCCCGGTTGCTCTGGACTTCATGTTCCAGCTGGCTAAGCGTATCCGTAAGTACAATGGTATGCAGATAGTTATAACCCAGAATATCAAGGACTTCGTAGGAAGCGAAGAGATAGCAAGAAAATCAACTGCTATCATCAACGCATGTCAGTACAGCTTTGTATTCGGACTTGCTCCAAATGATATGGATGATCTGTGCAAGCTGTATGAGAAGGCCGGTGGAATAAATGAGAGAGAGCAGGAGGATATCCTGAATGCCAAGAGAGGTGAGGCATTTACCATAATGGGACCTACCTCCAGATCCTCATTTAAGATAGATGTTCCGGATTCCTTCGTGGATATGTTTGAAAACAGTGATTTCGAGAGTAATTACTTCTTTGGAGAAGAAGGATATTATGTCTGGGAAGAATTTGTTGAAAACAGCCGTGATGAACATGATAAGAACTTCTCAGAACGTAAACAGCTTGAAAATTCAGGCAGTGAAAGACAGGAGTTTGGAAGCACTCTGACATTTGCTGAAATTACTGAAGATGAGGCTGCTGAATTAGCTGCCGGAAATGCAGCTTCTGATGAAGAAGATGGTGAAGCTGGTAAGAAGAGTGCCATCGACAAGATGCTGGAGGCAGAGGAAACAGTTAATCGTAAGGAATATGAGATGGCTGTTGGCCGCTTCGGTTCTATAAATCTTCAGGAAATGAGTGATGACGAGCTTGAGGCAGAACTTCGAAAGGCCGCTGCTGCACCTGATAAGAGGGAGATGGAAAATGCTGCGGAAGAGGAGAATCAGTATAGTGGAGCTGAGGATGAGGCTTACACAGCTGCACCTGCAGGTCAGACAGTAGCTCCTGCAGTTTCATCACCTGCAGCTCAGGCGGTAGCTCAGAGCTATGGCAGTGAACCTGTTTATTCTCAGAAATATATAGATGAGGAACTGGAGAGATTTAAACAGTCCCTCAGAGAAGAAATGTCGAGAGAACTGGAAGAGAAGATCAAATGGATTTCTCTTGGAGCCGGTCTTGCAAATGCAAGTATGGCTGCTGCTCCTGCTGTGGCTCCGGCTGTTGAAACAACTGCCGAGAGACCTGCCAGACCTAAGAAGGCGGCAGCTGCTGCAGCACGTAAGACTGCAACTAAGGTAGCTTATGCTCCAGAGGATGTAGATACAGACTATGACGAGGATGAATATGATGATGAGCTTTACGGTGATTCTGATGATTCAACCCGTGATTATAAGCCTGTAGATCTGGATAACAGCTACGACGATACAGATGATTATTCAATGGATGATGATTATTCAGCGGATGAAAAATATACCGATGATGATTCATTATATGATGATGATTTTGAATCAGATGATGAAGATTATACATCAGGAGATGATGATTACACATCAGATGATGAAGATGAAGATTACACATCAGGAGATGATGATTACTCATTAGATGATGAAGATGAGGATTATACATCAGGAGATGATGATTACGAGTCAGATGATGATGAGGACTTCGAATCAGATGATGACGAGGATGAAATTGACTTCAATTTCGATTCAGAGGATGATGACGAGGATTCAGATCTGAACTTTGATGCAGATGAAGAAGATGACTTCGATTTCAATTCAGATGACGATGATCTGGATAGTCTCTTTGACGATGATGATGACGAATCAGAGGAGTATGAACCTGCTCCATTCCTGTTCGCTGAACTTTTGGCAGAAGCCGCTGAGGAGTATGCAAATATGGATATTGAAGAAAGAATGGACGAAATGGGTGAGGATGTTATAGAAATCACCGTAGAAGAACTTGCAAATTACATTAAGCAGCAGCGTAAAAAGAAGTAGGAGGACTTATAAATGGACGTAAAGTTAGTTGATCGTGGACAGGAGGGAGAACTTCTTATGTCCGGAGATCTGGATACAAGAACTGCCAGGGATGCGGATGCACTTTTTATGCAGCTCACAGACAGATTCGATAACATTACTCTTAATATGAAGGATCTGGAATATGTTTCAAGTGCAGGTCTCAGATCTATTCGAAATCTCTATATTAAATTAAACCAGAAGGGTGGAAAACTCACCCTTACAAATGTTAATGAGAATGTCATGGAAGTATTTGAAATGACAGGATTAGCCGGACTGTTAAATATCCGATAATTTGTTGCGCATTTGTTGTCATTCCGAGGTTATAATGCAGGTAATATGTTATAACCATATCCTCCGGTAGGAGAAAGGAGGCGGAATAAAGATAATATGCAGAAACGAGGAACTACTATGAAGTGGAATGGAATAATCAAAAAAGCAATTGCCAGACTTATGGTTATATCCTTGGTGATGACGTATTTTCCAATGATGGATATGTCGTCTATTAGTAATGTTTATGCGGATACAGCCTCGCCAGGCGACCCTTCACAGAGCTCTCAGACTCAGATAGCTGATGATGGACGGTATCATGTATACGGTGATGGCAATGAGCCTGGATTTCAGGAGTTTTCCGGTATGACAGACTGGAAAAACAGACCTACGTATTCAGTTCCAAATAGTAAAACCTATATTCTTGAGGCAGCTACCGGTGCTTCAGCAGGAGATAAGGTTTTATACTATGCCATAAGATACAGGGATAATAGGGGATCAGCATATTCCCAGTTTGTATTCCCGGGAATAGACGCACTGGAAAGAACAGATGCGGTAATGAATCATTATACAGGTGGCAAGAATATTAAGAATACCTACGGAGCTGAACAGGCAGAAAAGGTCAATTATAAATCCGAAGGATATACAGGAAAAGGTCTTGATTCATGGACGGTTCAGGACTATGTTTTCGAAACTCAGGAAGAAATCAAAACCGTAGAATCCATTGACCTATATATGGAACAGAAGGGAAAGTGGACCATTCAGGGACTTTCACTGTATAAGGTTACTGAGTTTAAGGGATATGAAGAATATGGCCTTGTATCAGGTCAGCAATTCCTTGATTTCAAAGGATATATCGTAGCTGACGTTGTTAAAAAGAAAAAGGGAGTCTGCACACTTACTACAAAGGGTGGTGTAGATGGAGTTATCTCAATAGGTGGTGAATATTCACAATATTGCGATATACAGAATTATGCTAAAGGTGAGAAAACAAGAGAATATGCATCAGATGAATCTCTCTATACATTAAGAACCGATTTTGCTGATGGAACAGATTCAGGTATTGAATCATTGATCAATCCTGATGCCAAAACTCTTCAGCAGGATCTGGGTGTTGTGGAGCATATTGATGTAGAGCTACAGTATAAGGATATCCATGGCTGGACAAGAAAGGTCAATCTTCCGGTTGTAATAAGCAGTTATATCTCTGCCAAGAATTCTTTGGGAGATACAGCATTGCTTGGTTTAGGACAGCGTGGTGATACTCTGGCCTTCCAGGGGTATCTGCCTGATTTTGAAAAGCTGATGACGGATCCCGTGGTTTATGTTGGGGCTGAGGCGCGAAAACAGCTGGCAAAATATGGCTTTACAGAAAAAAATGTTACCGCCATGATGAATCAGACAATAAACAAGACCGGAAATGACGGTATCAGCATAGCGGGAATGTCCATCTGGAAGGGTGGATGTATGCCTTATGTTCCTTCAGGAACAGATTCAGACGGAAAACAGGTGACAGGTGCATATCTTAAATATGTTTACCAGAATTCTTCTCCGGAGTTTTATTATACAACTACAAATGAGAGTGGACGTGAGATTTCCGCAGGTGGCATGGAAACACTTAAGTTTTCTGCCTACGGCGGCACTGAAGATGGAAGTAGTGGACCACCTATTGTAGCATCTTCTCTGAACAGAGCAAAGGATAAATTCCTTGTAACTCTGTCCACCTGTAATTTTAAGGGCGCCAATACAACTGATGATATATCAATCAGGTTCTATTACAATGACATGAATGACGTTGAAACCGGAACCTATACATATCATGTAAAGTCTGCAGCGCAGGATTATATGGGTAAATGGCCTGACACGGTAAACGGAGACTTTATAGAAAAGACAAGCCTTGCCTTGGATGGAACTCTCCAGTTCCTGATCACGGCTGAAAATATGCAGGAGTTTACCGGTGCAGAGGTAACCATTCTGGGCGATGATGACTGGACCATGAGAAACCTTACCATAGACTATGTTGAGGACTATGGTAACAGATGTGTATATAAAACACCTATTTCATCAGGCTCTTACAGTTCAAATTACTGGATGGAAAGATCTACCACTTCTGCAGAGATATTTAATCTTCAGGGTAATTTCCCTACTGTCAGAGATAATAAAGGAAATGAAGTAAACAGAGACGGAACCAATAAGGTTCAGAAGAAGGATGCAAATGGTGATCCTGCCACAGATGAAGACGGAAATCCTATCTACGAGGATGATCCTAATAAGGATAATGTAGATTCAGGTCAGTATTTTGCAGGTGGAATTACCTATGATCTTTCATTCTCAAAGCGTCATGTAGCAGATAAATCAGATGAAACCGATTATTCAAAGGTTCGTTATTCCATGACCTATGAACAGACAGGAATGGATTGGGGATTCTTTGATGTAGCTAAGACATATGAAATAGCAGTTAAGGTTGCAGATGATCCTGATTACGACAATGGTAATGGAGATTCAGGTTCTACAAACCATTTCTATTTCCAGCTTGTATTCAGAAATGGAAAAAGTGCATATGTTCTTGCAAACCAGCAGCTTACCAGTGATGGTTTCAGGGCAGGCAAGATTGAAAACTTCATGATCTATACGAATCAGGATTATGGAGAACTAAAGGGTATAAGGATTATACCGGAGGATATTTCATCCGATTCAGATCCTTTCGATAAGCTTAATATAGAAAAGATAACCATATCAGAATACATGGGTGGAGGTACATTCCCATCCTATGTAGTAGATCAGGTAGGCTGGATTGATATCGACTATCGAGATGAAGCAGAATCATATTCATCAAGAGGTCAGAAAGCCAGAACACAGGCAGAACTTTCTACCTACTACAAGATATCCTATACAGAGGTTGGAGTTAAGCTTCTTTGTGAGATTAACACACTTCAGTGGGATAATTCAGATTATGATCAGTTCAAGGGATCAATTAAGGCAGAGGTTGATTATATAACAACCGATGATGAAGATATACAGACTATAAGCTTCGACGTAGTCAAATATATGGCGGCATATCATAATAAAGTCGCGAAATCTGTTGAAGCAGTGGAAGGCGGAACCGTGCCTCCGGATGGTCTTGGAAGTATATCGGATCCAACATATATGCTCAGAGCGGGCAAGATGGATCGATTCGTACTGCCAACCATTACAGATCTGAAGGAAGTAAAGAATATAACCTTTACCTGTCAGACAAGAAATGGTCAGAAGGCCGAGTGGAAGATTGGTATGGTTACCATGTCTCAGGTTCTTGAAGACGGACCACTGATGCTCACCAATACAGGCGAGTATTACAGAAATATGAAGACTAACAGGCTTTGTATAAGTAAGAAGCATGACCAGAACTTCAGTACTACCTTTGATATAGGTATACCTAAACCAGTCAGAACCATCAGATTCGAAGAAGGAAATGAACTTATCTACAGTGAAGATAAGTCATGGGCTACCCCGGTTACAAGAATTCCGGAATCTGAAGATGATACAGTTGATATCTATGTATATCCTTCAGAGGGATCAGCAGTTCCTGATGCAAAGGTAAGTGCAAACTTAAGCTATAGCGTTCCATTTTCACAGCAGATGATGGCCAGTGCCGGATTCCTGACATATGGAGTTGATGGTAATGGACAGCCTTGCTACTACAAGAGAGGCACATCGGCAGCTAACTGTATGAGTGCTGAAAAGCTGAGAATCGTCTGCCTTGATAAACGAGTAACTATCGATCATGCTATAGTTCAGCATGTAAGAGAAGGTGTTGTAATAAATTCATTCTGCTATGAATTCTTTGGAGTTCTGGCAGACAAGGGAACATCGGCTGAGCCGATTGGAACCGCATATATTGATAAGAAGCAGGAAAGAATGGCCATTTCTTTCGGTGAAGGAAATAAGACCAGAAATCTTATAGCGGAGAACAATGATATAGCCGTATCCTTTAAATATACATCGGTACTGGATAATGGAGCTTCCGAATTCCAGTCGCCATATATGTATCTTACAGATATGGGATATACCTCGGTATATGAAGGGCTGTTCGCCGAGCTGGATTTCAATATTCCGTTTGTAAAAGACATTTTAAGCTACGAGATTGTGGGCTATGGCGACATAGATTCCACGGTAACCGCGGCGGCAGGAATGGTCTTTGAAGGAACTAACGATGAAGAGGAAGTTGAAGGCATAGAAACCGAAGAAACTAAACAAAAGAACCTGCTTAGTTATACATCCTTTAAGTCGAAATTTAATATAACTGAGAAGCTGTCGAAGCATAAGGCAACGTCGGATTCCATGTACGGAGAAGACAGTGTGGCACCTATAACACTCACATTTAAGACTTCAGAGGCTTCAAAGGTACTGGACAGCAGTTCTAAATCTGCAGTCAGAATGATATTTAACTATGTCGACTATAAGGGAGAGGAAAGACATCCTAAGATAATGGATGTAACAAAATATATAGTTGGTGATAATAAGGAATTCATAACCGGCGAAGAGCAGCAGATCAAGCTGTTCCTGTCCGAGCTTCAAAGTGACCTGAGTATCACCTCAATAGATATACTTCCGTATAATGCGGAGGTTGTACAGGAAAATCCGGATGTAAAGATAGTAAAGAATGCAAATGCTAAATCTACTACGGATACCCTGCTGAATGAGGCAGGAAACAGTGAGGACTTAGGTGTAACAGATGATGCTTCACCGGATCTGGCAGCACAGATACTGGAAAGCCGAAATGCTTACTGGAGTATTGAATATGTTAAGTATGATGTATGCTACGGTGTATATCAGACCGATAGAGTGGTTGAACAGACCTTCTCCGGACTGGATAATGGTGGTATACTGAGACTGAACAATGTATCAATGACTATAACTCTTACAAATAATAAGAGGAATGTGGGAGTTCTTTCCATAAAGAACGATACCTTAAGCATTGTGGCGGATCAGAAAGATGTGATAGTCGGTACCGTGGCCATAACGCCGAAGAGCAAAGCAGGCTATACGGTTGTGGCTAAGAAGATGATAAATGAAGCCGGCAAGGATATAACAGCAGGTAATGTAAAGGTTGAGAGTCTGCAATTTGCATTTACTGTACCGGAAACAACAGATCCGGGAGTTCAGACATACAGACTTGAAATATCACCGGTTGATGCACCTGAGATAATCTACACGCTTCAGATTGAGGTTGAAACACCTATACAGGATACCACAGAGGAAACAGTAGTAGAGTCTAATCCGGAGCCAACTGTGGCACCGACTCAGGCACCTGCAGCAACGGCAACTCCTGCACCTACTGCAACACCTGCACCGGTTCAGACACCTGAACAGGTTGTACAGCCGGAGCCAACTGTGGCACCAACTGAGGCACCTGTACCAACTGAGGCACCGGTAACGGATCCTAATAGTGGAGTCGTGGGAAGTGATACAACCGGCGGCGACGTTACTGCACCATAAGAATGAGTCATAACAGAGGTCAGATATGAATAAAAAACTAATAGCAATTATAGCGTTAATAGGTGTTATAATTATTCTGTCTTTGGTTTTAATATTGGCCGGAAGGAAAAAGGAAGGGAAGGCAACTGCCTTCCCTGACTCTGATTATCCGGTTGATATAGATACCAGTGGAAAAGATATAATCTTGAATCTAGACGGAAGTAAGACAAAAGAGTTAACCTGGGAAATGGAAATAGAGGATGAGGCTTATGTTACCGTTGAACAGACCAAGAAGGAGAAAAACGGTAAGGCTCAGTATAAGATTTCACCGGTAAGAGTGGGATTAACCGACATAACATTTACCAGAAAGAACAAAATAGGCGATTACGAATATACCGCAGTCAATCTGACCTTGCCTGTATCAGTACAGCAGACAAAAGACGGACTTAAGGTTAATGCTTCGGAAGGTTTTAGATTAAACAGCAGAAGCAATACTACAATCGGCGAAGATACGGATCATCCTATCTTCATAAATAACAGTGACAGTAAAAATCCCGAATTGGTTTATGTTAAAGGAACAGGGGACTGGTTTGTGGAAGATATATCAGAAAATATAATCAGGAACAGAGCCATAGATGAAAATGGACTTACAGTAGATGTGATCTATGAAGAAGGTCAGTATGCAACCAGTTCAGATGCTTCCAAAATACCGGAAAGCCCTGTAATAGGAGAGATTACTATAGCCAGTGCTGAAAATCAGATAAGACAGAAGCTGGAAGTAAAACCAAATCCTTCAGGCGGAATACTGATAATGAAAGCAAAATAGACAGGAAGAAGTATACGGGGAGAAAAAAAGTGTTATCTAGAAGAAACAAAAAGGATCCGTTACTTACAGAAGCGAGAAAGGTTCTTCTGAACCAGGTTGAGCTGGATAAGGATGGAAATTTTGTGACTACAACCGAATTAAGATTTCAGTTATGGGGAGCCTCAGATGGAGAGGACAAGATAAGAACTCTGGGTATCAGTACAAGACATTATTTTTATAACTCAGATCATAACAATACTCAGGCTGTATTTAAGACCAGGGCGGCTATGGCTAATATCGGACGGAGGATAAAACTTCGTACAATTGAAGATTCCGCTGCATGTCTTATAAAAACCTATATTTTCTATCCTGTAGTTTTGGTTTTCAGAGAGAATAAATTCGGAGATCTTCAGCTTACGGTATTTACACCGAGAACACTAACAGCTCCTATAGCAGAAATGCTTGCAGTGAAGAAGCTGGAGAAGGCAGCGGATGGCATAATCTCCAGAATGGTAGATGAAGTACCTCGTTATGATGATTCAGGTTATGACGACTATGATTATGATTTTAACAGCAGCTCAGAAGAGAGTGCTGATGAAGATACAGGAGAAGAATAATTAGCGGGAGAGGTCAGTGATGAGCGAAAAAGAAGGCTTTATTCATTTAAATAGTGATTCATCGGAGGAACCAATAGATTACAGAATCAGCGAGGACGGCAAATCTATTATCATTGATGCCACCGAGGAGGCTATGGATCCTGTCCAGGATTATATCAGGGAAAAGCTTGAGGTACTTGGATGCGACAAAAAGATAATGCTCCAGATACGTCTTGCAGTTGAGGAGATATTTATAAATATTATTTCCTATGCGTACAGACCTGATGTGGGAAAGGCTGAAATCAGATGTGTGGTATCGGAAGATCCCTTATCTGTAGTAATTCAGTTTATGGATTCCGGAAAACCTTTTGATCCTCTTAAGCACGAGGCAGCAGATACCTCCGGAGCGATGTTTATCCAAAGAGCGGGAGGCTTTGGCATCCATTTGGTTAAGAGTACAATGGATTCCGTTGAATACGAATATAAAGATGGAAAGAATATTCTGAGAATTAAAAAGAATCTCAGAAAATAATTGATACCCAAACAGAGTGTCACTATGCATGAATAATAATTATTTCATAATATTTTTATGCATAGTGGCATTTTACGCTTTTTACACGGAGGAAATGGATAATTGAATCCAAAAAATTACAGACCTAAGCTGAGTGATATCATGATTGGCTCCATTTTGTTTATTATGGTCTTGTTTGCTTT
>CADBMW010000050.1 GCA_902795855.1 uncultured Lachnospiraceae bacterium | reverse complement strand
GATGCGTCTCGGCGCGCAATGAAGATAGCTGCCTTTGGCAGCACGCGCCTCGCGCGGAGAGTGTCGCAAGCGACACTCTTTGTTCTTTCGTTTTTATAGACAAAATTGGGGATGTGTCTGAAAAATAAGCACCTGTCCATGTCTGTCTAATTACAAATCCCCGGATTAGTATTATTCTTTGGGAAAATATGACGAGGAGGGATGATGATGGAAAGATTTGGTCGTGCAGTGGTTCGGGCAAGAATCCCCATTTTGATTATTGCATTTTTACTGCTTATACCTTCGGCCATTAGTTATTTTCATACCAGAACCAACTATGATATCCTTACCTATCTTCCAGAGGATATAGAGACTATGAAGGGACAGGATATCCTGGCTGAGGATTTCGGCACGGGAGCTTTCTCCATGGTGGTTGTGGAAGGTATGGAGGATAAGGCCATAGAAACCATGGTGGAAAAGATTGAAGATGTGGATCATGTTAAAAGGGTTCTGTGGTGCGGCTCCATAATGGATGAATCGGTTCCCAGAGATCTGATCCCGGATCATCTGAAGGAGAAGCTGATAAATGGTGATGCTCAGCTTATGATCGTAATATTTGATACCACTCTTTCAGCAGATGATACTCTTCAGGGAATTGAAAGTATAAGAAAGATAGCCGGTAAGCAGGTTTTCCTCAGTGGAATGTCTGCAGTAGTAATAGATACCAAGAATCTGAGTGATAAGGAAGTTCCGATTTATGTAGCTATAGCAGTAACCCTTTCGCTTTTAGTGCTTACCATTACAATGGACAGCTTCCTGATTCCGGTATTCTTCCTGCTTAGTATAGGAATGGCTATCGTATATAACCTTGGTTCCAATTTTATACAGGGTGAGATTTCCTATGTGACCAAGGCTCTGGCTGCGGTGCTTCAGCTGGCGGTTACAATGGATTATTCAATCTTCCTGTGGCACAGCTACAGATTGGAAAAGGAAAAAGAGCCGGATAATAAAAAGGCCATGGCCACAGCCATAAATAAAACACTTGTATCAGTTGTGGGTAGCTCCATAACAACTGTGGCTGGATTTATTGCACTCATGTTCATGAGCTTTACCCTGGGACTTGACCTGGGTATCGTCATGGCAAAGGGAGTTGTTTTGGGAGTGCTGGCATGTGTAACCATACTTCCTTCCTTCATCCTTGTATTTGATAAGGCTATCACAAAAACAACTCACAAACCTATAATTCCGGACTTTTCAAAGATAAGTCCATGGATCGTAAAACATTTTTATATATTCCTGATAGCATTTGCAGTGCTCATTGTTCCTGCATATTATGGCCAGGCACACAATAAGGTTTATTACAATCTGGATTCTTCACTTCCAAAGTACCTTCCAAGTATCGAAGCAAATGCCAAGCTGAAGAAAACCTTTGATATGAATTCAACACATCTTATTATGGTCAGCTCAGACATGAATGATAAAGATGTGAGGGATATGATAGATGAAGTAAGTGCTGTAGATGGAGTTAAGTCATGTATAGGGCTTCAGTCTCTGGAAGGTCCCGGAGTTCCGAAGGAAATGATACCTCAGCATCTCAGAAAGGTTCTGGATGATGGACAGTATCAGCTGATCTTCGTACTTTCCGAATATCAGGTAGCTTCGGATGAGGTAAATAAACAGTGTGATGTCATTAACGGAATAATTGATAAATATGATAACGAGGGAATGCTTATCGGCGAAGCTCCATGTACCCAGGATCTGATTAAAATAACTGATCACGATTTCAGCGTAGTCAATACAGTTTCCATCCTGCTGGTGGGACTGATAATCCTCCTGGTGTTCAGATCCATTTCCCTTCCGGTACTCCTTGTGGCAGTTATCGAATTTGCCATCTTTATAAATATGGGAATACCTCATTATACCGGAACGGTACTGGCCTTCGTGGCACCTATAGTAATAGGAACCATTCAGCTGGGATCCACTGTTGATTATGCCATACTTATGACAAACAAATATAAGGAAGCAAGAATCAGCGGACTGGATAAGAAGCAGGCTGTTACCACAGCACTGGAGGGCTCCATAACATCCATATTCGTAAGTGCATTATCATTTTTTGCAGCAACCTTTGGTGTAGGTATGTATTCAAAGATAGATATGATCAGCTCACTCTGCATTCTTATGGCAAGAGGAGCCATCAGAAGCATGTTCGTAGTAATACTTCTGCTTCCGGCAGTACTGAGAGTATTT
>CADBMW010000049.1 GCA_902795855.1 uncultured Lachnospiraceae bacterium | reverse complement strand
CTCAGAACGTATCAAGTACGACATCTGGTACATCGAAAACTGGACGCTGTGGCTGGATATCAAAATTATCTTCATGACCATTTTTGGCGGCATGATGAATTCAGAAAAGCTGAAGAAATAATTGATATTGGAACGCTGATATATTCAGGAGAAGAAATATGCTGCTGATCTGATTGAAAAAGGCACCGATTACAATTCCAAAACATGAACCTATTAAAAAGGTTTATATCATTATGATAAGAGACGTTGTTGAAGAAGAAAGAAGGGAAGCAGATGAATAATTTAGAATATTATATGTCATTACCATATAAAGTTGAGATTGTCCCTGATACGGAAGAAGGCGGATATACTGCGTATTGTCCTGATCTGCCTGGATGTATTACATGTTCGGAAACAATGGATGGAATCATCGAAAATATAATTGATGCAAAAAAATGTTGGTTTGAAGCAGCATTAAAAGATGGGTTTAGAATTCCTGATCCTTCACAAGATTTAGAGGAGTACTCAGGTCAGTTTAAGCTTCGGATTCCAAAGTCGCTTCATAAAACATTAGCTGAAAATGCAAAAAAAGAAGGTGTTAGTATGAATCAATATTGTGTATACCTTCTTTCTGCTAATAATGTATATCGTAGCAATAATTAGTTTAAAAGTAGAGGAGAAATATAATGGTAACAGCAATGCTTTTCGCCGGTGGCGTGGGAACAAGAATGAAATCAAGTGATATGCCTAAACAGTTTCTGGTGGTTGGTGGAAAACCCATCATAATCAGAACTATGGAGCATTTTGCAAAGCATCCTGAGGTGGATGATATAGTTATAGCCTGTAAGGAGGACTGGATCGATTACCTTAATGAACTGATCGAGAAGTTCGAGGTTAAGAAGGTAAGAAGTGTCATCCCTGGTGGTGAGACTGGCTTTGGTTCCATCCATAATGGCGTGGTTGAGACTGCAAAGGTGGCAAAGAATCCGGATGACCTGATACTTATCTGTGACGGAGTTCGTCCTATGCTTTCTGAGGAGCTGATCTCAAATTGTATCAGAATTACGAGAGAACATGGAACTGCTGTTCCGGTTACCCCAAGTATAGATTCACTTCTTTACAGTGACGACGGGGAAATATGTAAGAAAAGCTATAAGAGAAGCTCCATGTACATTACCCAGGCGCCACAGGGATATACCATGGAAAGAATTCTCTGGGCTCATGACGAAGCTGAAAAGAGAGGTATAACAAATCCGGTTTCCTCCAGTGAGCTTTTCATTGAGCTGGGAGAAGAGGTTCGTCTCTTCATTGGAGAGAGAAATAATATCAAGGTTACTACACCTGAGGATCTGGAAAGACTCAGAGCCGATTATTTCTATCATGAATTCAAGAAGTTCGCAGAGGAGCTCCATATTGAGCTTTAACAACCGGACTTTAAATATTGTTAGGAGATATACAGATGAGCATTAAGCTTACAAGAGTAATAGTTATAGATAAGGATAACTGCAGCAGAGAAAGTGCAGAGGTGACAGCTTCCAAGGTGAAAACCGAGGAGGCTTCGCTGTGTTTATATGCATTATATGATACTGTGGCAGATGCCGAATCAAAAGCTCTTGTGAAAACTTTGACAAAGGCTGCAGAAGAAGCAGGAGCAAAGTTAAATGTTATAGAGAAGAAGGATGCTTCCCGAAAGGCCTGCTACAATGACGCTCTTTCAAATTGTGAGACTGAGCTCATAAGTCTCACCAGACTTGGAAGCTGTCCTGCATCCGGAAGCTTCAGCGCCGCTGTAAAGGAGTTTGAAAATAAGGAAATAAATCTGGTTTCCTACTGGCCATTCCAGGAAATGGAAGGTAAGAGGTTGAATCAGATATATTTCAGCGGATTTGATAAGGTTTATGACACCTATGAAAATCCATTTCACATCAGTCTGGTTCTGGATGGATTCATATTCAGAAGTTCTTCTGTAGGTGACATCAGAATAGATGAAAAAGCATTTAACGGTGAGCAGCTTTTCCTTATAAAGGTTTATGACAAGCTTAGGAATTATAAGATACTTTCTGAGAAGATATTTGTCAGAGATTATCTCATGGTGGATTTTTATAATTACCGTCCTATGTATGATAAGGCTTACTATACCCAGGAGGTTAGAAATGTTTTCATTCCTATCCTGAAGGGAGAGGATGCCTCTGGTTCAAAGGCCTCCAAAACCTCGCCTGTAGTTCAGGCAGGTATTCTGGAACTGATCCAGTTCCGTATAGGTCAGAACGCAAATGACCGAAACAAAAATGTAATCCTTGGAGAGGAAATAGATGAGTTCTATGCTTCCCTCAGGGATGCATTTCAATTCATTGATGACGAAATCCTCAGTCAGTATAAATGGACTCACAGGCGTACCGTGCCTCGTTTCATGTCCATTAAATTCCTGAGACTCAAATATAATGATATGTCCCTTTGCGGAACTCCCGTTAAGTCAAAGGATGGCAAGACCTGGCTGGCAGAATGTAAGGGAACCATAATTGAAAGCTTCGAGAAGGCAGTTGTAAACTTAAGCTTTATAAATTATGAGAAGGGTAATGAAAAGAATGGTAAGGGCAGCTCCCTTGTAATGGAGGGTGAGCTGGCAAATGTTTATTACGCAGATTTTGATACTCTGAAGCTTCGGGTATGCTTCGGAAAAGAGAAGCGGGAGATAGAACGTACTGCCATCTATTTCAATATCAGACATTTTGGAAGAACCACCAAGAAGGGATATACCTTCAAGGCCACTGTGCCGGCGGATAAGCTGAAGGCAAATGACAGAATCTTCTTTGAATATGAGTATGAAGGGGCGACCGTCAGACTGCCTATAACATTTCTTTCCTTCCAGTCAAGACTTTCAAATAAGCTCCCTGAAAGCTACTGGATCTTTGGAGACAGAATTCTCAGCTATAATGAGAAAAAGAAGGAAATGCCGGTGGAGAAGAAAACCGGATTTAAGCATTTTAAGCGCGAGCTGAAAATGATGTACAGAGTCATGCGTCATGGTCATAGCAGGATCGGCGACAAGAAGTCTTTGGAAATGGTTCGCATAAGAGCAGCAGTGAAGCTGAGCCGTCTGGGCCATGGTAAGGGAAAGAAAATCTGGATTACCTATGACCAGCTGTTTAAGGGCGGTGACAACGGTCAGTACTTCTATGAATATATGAATAAAAACGTATCTGACATTGATACCTACTATATAATCAATAAGGATACTCCTGAATACAAAAAGCTTAGTAAAAAATATAAGACCCTTCTGCCATTTGGTTCCCACAGAACAAGGGTAATGGCAATGAAGGCGGATATGATATTTGCCACAAGAATCGATATCAAGCTTTATATGGGCTATACGGAAGAGGACGAGATATATGTAAGAGACCTGTTCAAGGCAGATTCGGTATGCCTGCAGCATGGACTTACCATCCAGAAGATAGCCCAGTATCAGAATAAGCTTTATGATAATACAAAGCATTATTTCTGTGTATCGCCGAAGGAAGTGGAGAATATAACCAAGCCTATCTATGGATATACAGAGGATATGATAACTCTTACGGGAGCTCCGAGATACGATGGTCTTGTGGGCGAGCCGAAGAAGCAGATACTTATCACTCCTACCTGGAGAAGAAATGTAACAGCCGGAACAAATGAGAAGGGCAAGCAGCATAATTACAGCGTGAACTTCAAGAGAACCGCATATTACAGGATATACAATACGGTAATAAATGATAAGCGGCTTATAGAGGCGGCGAAGAAAAACGGATACAAGATCATCTATCTTGTTCATCCTATCCTCAGTCCTCAGGCCGGAGATTATGACAAAAATGATTTCGTAGAGATTGTTAAGGGTACAGAAGCAAACTATGAAAAGATGCTGAAGGAGTCAGCGCTTATGGTGACAGACTATTCAGGTATCCAGTTTGACTTTGCATATATGAGAAGACCGCTGGTTTATTTCCATCCCGCAGAGCTTCCACCTCAGTATGATGAGGCTGATACAGGCTTCGGCCCGGTTTGCAGAACCGGTGATGAGCTGGTGGATGAACTGGTTAAGGCTATGGAAACCGGATGCAGACTGACACCGGAAAGAAAAGAGATAGTTGACTCATTCTTCCCATATGATGACCAGAATGCATGTGAAAGAGTTTATGAGGCAGCCAGGAAGCTGTAGAGGAAAAAGTATGAAGTATTCTTTGTCCACAGTGGAAATATTCAAGAATATCAGATCCAAGGATACCATAGAACTGAGCGATGAACAGCTTCATCAGCTTCAGGATACTCTCTATGGTATACTTCGGGATATTATATCATTCTGCGAGAAATATAAGATCCGTTATGAACTGGGAGGCGGCAGCGTTCTTGGTGCCGTAAGGCATGGCGGCATAATCCCATGGGATGATGATATAGATCTGAATATGCCTCGTAAGGATTATGAAAAATTCAGACATCTTTTCCCCAGAAAGATGGGAGAAAAATACTGGATCCATACTCCTGAGGAAACTGATAATCTGGCTCTGCTTTTTTCAAGAGTGCGCCTGAAGGGTACTTCTGTGAAGACCAGAGAGGATTATTACACAGATGAATGTGGAGCATTTATTGATATTTTCATAATAGAAAATACATTCAATAATCCTGTGCTGAGGAAAATCCATGGATATGGTTCCCTGGCATTTGGACTGCTTCTGTCCTGCAGAAAATTCTTCAGAGACAGGAAGATGATGATGCGGCTGTGCCGCCCAGATAAATTAAACAAAGGAAAAAATCAGGGCTTTCAAAATGAAAGAAAATATATGAAGAGGGTACGCCGGATTTTTATCACCAAGATTCTTCTTGGAGCACCTCTTGCAATCCTGCCTATAAATTTCTGGACCAGGATTGCCAACAAATGGAATGGAATATGCAGAAATGAGAAGTCAGAATATGTGACAACTCCCTGCGGAAGGAAGCATTTCTTTGGTGAGCTTTACAGGAGAGAGGAACTGGTAGAAACTACTGAGAAAGAGTTCGGAGGGATCAGGGCAAATATACCTAAGGAATATGACAGGTATCTGACAAAGCTCTACGGTGATTATATGAAAATACCGGAGGATGCAGCTCAGGAAAAGCATCTGGTGTACGAACCATTCCAGCTTTAAGACCCCTATTAACAAATACATATAGGTACTTTTGATGCCTATATAAATACACAAAGGAACAGCAATATGTCCAATAAATTAACAACATATCTTGTGCAGGGAAATCTTTTCAGACATGGGTTCGATTTCTTCGACCGCAGGCTGAAGATTGATTCTGCAGTGGGATGGGTTTTCCGTAAGCTTTATTACGGAAAGCCAAAGAAAATAAAAAATAACAGAATATTCGTCATGTCCTATGATAAGGATTTTTCCTGTAATCCTCGCTACATCGTGGAGGAGCTTATCAGACAGAAAAAGGATGTGGAGATCATTTCCGTTTATGATAATGAATATACATTTGCCCAGACAAGACGCCATTATCCCCCTGAGGTAAAGCTGGTGGAGTTCAGAACCAAGGAAATGTATGATGCCATGGCAACCTCAAAAATCTGGATAGATAATGCTCTAAATATGGTCTGGTACGGAATGCCAAAGCATAAGGGCCAGTATTATCTGAATACCTGGCATGGAAGTCTGGGTATCAAGAGGCTGGGCGGAAACAGGAAATGGATGAATCGTGCGGCTAAGGCCAATGATGTTACTGACTACTGCATAACCAACAGTACCTTTGAGGAAGGGGTCTTCAGAGAAACCTTCTGGAAGGATGTGCCTTTTCTGAAATTCGGTCATGCCCGAAATGACATCTTCTTTAACGAAGAGAGAATGAAGGAAAAGAGAAATGAGGTTATCAGATATTTCAGGCTGGATCAGATGGGAGATGGTTCTGACGGCAGTGATAAGCTTATAGCACTTTATGCACCTACCTTCCGTGAGAATTCGTCAAAGTTCGTACCACCTGATTTTGAGAAGATTAAGGCAAGCCTTGAAAAGAAGTTTAATAAAGAGTGCATTATCATAGTAAGAGCTCACAACAAGGATAGAGAAACCTGGAATTTTAAGGAAAATGAATGGCTCAGGGATGGCTCCTTCTTTGGAGATATGCAGGAACTGCTACCCGGAATTGATGTGGGAATTTCAGATTATTCCAGTTGGGTTTATGATTTTATGTTAACCAACAGACCTATATTCCTTTATGTGCCCGACCTTGAATTATATGATCAGGAGAGGGGCTTCTACTTCCCGGTTGAGGAGACTCCATTTGGAATTGCAAAATCCATGGATGAGCTTGATAAGTGCATTCAGAGTTTTAATGATACAGATTACAGAGCAGGCGTGAAAAAGTTCCTTGACGACAAGGGCTGCTACGAAGAAGGTAAGGCCTGTGAGAGAATTGTTAACGAACTTGAAAAACTGATGAAAGAATGATTTTGATAAAGAATTAGAATCCAATGAAGAAAAAGGAAATACTTTGCAACATAATAAAGGTGGTGGCTTTCTTCGGAATAGCATTTCTCATTTTCCTCTTCGCCAATGTTTTCTTCAGACCCGTATGGCTTTCGGAGGATTCCATCGGCGATGGTGAGGGAAGTCCCCTGGAGATAGAACAGGTGGGAGATGTGGCTGCATATGAAGCCACCAATGAGGATGCTACAGAAGGATTCTATGCTGAGCCTGAGAATCATCTGAATACCTTATTCGTTGGTGCCAGCATGACATCTGTAGGTGTGACTCCCATGGAGCTGTATGAGAAATATGGAGTATGTGCTTACAGCATAACCTCAGAGGCACAGCCTGTACTGGCATCTTATTTCTGGGTAAAGGAAGCCGAGAGGCTTCATCCGGATTCCCTGAAGACAGTCATCTTCGATGTTTCCATGATGCGAAGAGACGTGGGTAAGGGCTTCTATGAGAAGGCTCTGAATGGTATGCATTTCTCGGATGTAAAGCTGGAAGCCATAAAGGAAGCCAGCAACGGTCCCGGAGCCATGCTGGGATATACATTCCCGCTTCTTACATATCATTCCAGATGGGCGGAGCTGGGAAGAACTGATTTTACCAAGTTTGGTTATGAACCAAGAAGCTATCTTCGCGGATACAATATGAGAACCATAAGGCTGTTTGATGAGGGAACCTATGAGGAGATGCCTCTTTCCACCAGCGTGCTGAACGAAGGAGTTCAGGCAAGGGTGGATGTGCATGAGAAGGCTGAAAAGTACCTCAGAAAGATGGTTCAGTTCTGCAAGGAAAATGATATAAAGCTTGTTCTTTACAAAACTCCAGCAGTTGGTAACTGGGGAAACAAAGAGCATTTTTCAATACAGACTCTGGCAGATGAGCTGGATGTGGAATTCCTGGATTTCACCTTTGAGCCACTGGTGGATGAGATAGGATATAATCCGGCTACGGATTCCGAAAACAGAAAGCATAATAATTATTATGGAGCTACAAAGCTTACTGACTGGTTTGGAAAATATCTGACTCAGGAATGTGGCGCCGAGGATGTCCGCGGTAACAGCGAGTATTCCTACATGGATGACCAGCTTGCCCAGTATCGGGACAAGGTAGAAAAGGTTATAAAGCTTAAGGCTGCAACCACTCCGGGAGAGTATCTTTCCTATCTTGCAGAGGGCGGTGATTTCACCACCATGATAACAGTGAGAGAAACTGCTGCAAGAAACCTCAGTGAGGAGGACAGGGAGATCCTGAAAAAGTGTGGACTTGAAAAGCTGGCGGCTCTTCAGGATTCATCTTCTTATATAGGGGTTATAGAAAACGGAAGTATTAAGATAGAAATAAGTGACAGTGAAGATCCTTCGGATGATGCAGAGGTAAGAAGCTACAAAAATAAAAATGATACCCTTGGATATACTGCAAAGCTTCCCGGAGGAAAACAGTATGTTCTTACAAGCGGAAGCAAGGAACAGGGAGACATTTCATCCTGCCTCATAGGAAGCGATGAGATGGAGTATTCCAGAAATATGAGAGGAATCAACATTGTGGTTTACGACAACTCTGCTGAGACCATAGTTGATGATACATATTTCGATACATGGATAAAACCGGACAGAGAGTCCTATGATACTGAGGCTGCATTAAAAGAGGCGCTGGAAAGTGGTGCTGAGTATTCAGACCTGTCGGAATCTCTCCAGAAGCTTTATCTCTATAATAAAAGAGTTGAATATTATCGAGATGCCGAGCATCTCAGAATTGAGCTGTCCGAAGACCCGGCCACAGCGTTAGCCGGATACATCGCTCATTATATGGATGATGAGAATCTTATGATCTGCATTTCTGTAAATGGAGATGCAGTTTCAAAACCGGATCCGGTAACCGGGGAAAATGTAATCTCCCTGGAGGAGGATACAAGAAAAGCAGTGGCATCTCTTGGACTTAAGAACCTGGCGGATATTGATTCCAACGAGTCATATACAGGAGTAATAGACGGCAGCCAGGTGCTTTTCGATATTTCCGGAAATGGAGCGAAAGACTCGGATGTCCGTGAGGACGGAGCTCTTGAAATCACCGGAACTGAATTTGATATAGTCAGCAAGGGAGCTTCAGACGAGACAGGATTTTCTCATATAATCCTGAATCAGAAAAACTATTCTCCGGAAGAACGGGGAATCAATATAGTAATATTTGATAAAAAATACAAGGTGGTGGCTGACACGGCCACATTCTAAGGTAGGAAGTATAGATGACAGATAAAAAACGTAGAAATAAAATAATTATCTGTGCGGCAGTTCTGATCGTTTACTTTTGTTTCGCATTTTATCTTGTTTATAATGCGGAGATTTTTCCGCATTTTGAAGAGAACATCAAGATCACTCTTATGAACAAGCATAAGGATAATTCCGTAATGGGAATGAATGGAGTGGAGCCATATTATTATCAGGATTTCACAGGAACTCCGGATGATATAAAGAAGATAAGGATAAGGTGTAAGCGAAAGGGTTCAGATGATGATGCATATATATACTTCAGACTTCTGGATGCAGATACCGGCGAAGAATATGCTGTAACAGATGGCTACGTAAATGATCTCATAAAGACATCCTATACCTTTGTAACCATTAATGTTCCTGAAAAAAACAGGAATCTTAAGGGCAAAAACCTGAGACTTTTCGTAGAGCTTCAGGATGCTGTCCTTACCAGAGTTTACCTTACCTCCAACTACAAGCAGGGCCTTGTATATAATGTAAATAATTATCCTGATCTCAGGTTCAATATAATATACAACATGGAATTCGGACAGAAGGCATGGCTGAACAAACTGTATTTTGCAGTTATGGCACTGCTGATCTTATTCCTGGTGTTCAGCTTCTATCTGTTCATTATAAAGAAATACGAAGTGGCGAAGGCATATATCCCTATTGCGGTCATTCTAGGAATAACCATGAGTGCGGTGTTTACGCCACATGGAATTCCGGATGAACCGGGACATATAGATACAGCCTACCAGCTTTCCAATATAATGATGGGAAAGGGAAAAGCAGGCGACGGAATTGTATATAAGAGAAAGGCTGATGTGATCCAGGATGACCTTCTGGTAAATGGTCTTGAAAGCAATTCATATTATCAGCTTAAGGAGAATCTGTTCAAAAGACCTTCAGACACAGAGCTGATACCTGTGGTATTTGATGATGCCGGCAGAATAGTTCCGGATATAGTATACCTTCCCATGGCTGTGGGAATAACCATAGGCCGATTGCTGGGACTGTCCACACTTATGACCTACTATATCGGAAGGATGCTGAATCTACTGGTATTCATACTGATTACAGCATTTGCCATAAAACTTCTGCCCTACGGCAAAAACCTTGTGGCCATGATAATGCTTCTTCCAATCAGTATGCAGCAGGCGTCCTCAGCTTCCTATGACAGTATGATAAATGCCCTTCTGATTCTTTATATGGCATACAATCTTATGCTGTATTATAATAAAAAATTCAGGATCAAGGATGCAGTGGTTCTCCTTCTTTTATCAGGCTTTATAGTTATGTGTAAGGGCGGAGTATATGCGCCTCTTTGTCTCCTGCTGATAGGACTGCCATATAGCAGCTTCAGACTTTCTGATAAGAAAGAGGCTAAGGAAAAACCAAAGAAGCTTATCTTTATCATTTCCATTCTGGCTGTGGCGGCAGTTTTGATATCGGTTCTTATCTATGCAGGATATCCTACATTTAAAACACTTCTGGTGGATGGAACCATAAGAGGTGAGACGGAGATTTATACCTTCTCCGATATAATGAATGACCCTGAAACCGTGCTTTACATGGTATGGAATACCATGGTGCAGAGGGGAGGCTCCCTGCTGGCAGGTCTTCTTGGAGGAAGACTTTCCTGGCTGGATGTAAAGGGCAGCTGGATATTCCTGATAATACTTGGTTCAGGACTTCTGTTCATGACCAACATAGAAGGAGACAAGCTTACGGTTTCTACAAAAGAGAAATCATGTATCATGATTTCCCATGTATTTGTTATAATACTCATAGTGGGCTCCATGATAGTAGGCTTTACGAAGCTGGACAGCGATGTTATACAGGGACTTCAGGGAAGATATTTCCTGCCTGTTATGCCGCTGCTTCTGCTGATGATAAATACGGACATGATAAATATAAAGAAAGAAAAGCTGTATAAGCTGGCCATGGTTATGATGGTGGCAGAGGCCATGATAATACTGGAAAGTCTGCCGCAGGTGATAGACTAATCTAATAGATTGATAGCTAAGTTATGATGGGTGATACCAGTTGGTGATATGGAAAGGAATGGAAGATGCGAAAGAATCTGCATACATTTGTAATATGTGCCTATGAAGATAGTCCATATCTGGCAGCCTGCATTGCATCTCTCAGGGCTCAGACAGTTTCCAGTGTGCTAAGACTTACCACTTCAACTCCCAGCCCTTTTCTGGAAAATATCTGTCAGAAAAATG
>CADBMW010000048.1 GCA_902795855.1 uncultured Lachnospiraceae bacterium | reverse complement strand
TGTCTTTATATAGCTTTGTACTTGCCGTAGAGTAAGCATCGCCGTTTTTAGTGAATTCCTGGAACAGATAGTAAAGCACTGCTGAATCCAGATCCAGATAATTTTGGTATGAGTTACCGTCATACTTGAAGTCTTTTCCGAAAATGGCTTTTTCAGTTTTGTTTATATAGCCCTCTATATATTTTCCGGCAGCTTTAAGATCTTCCTCTGTTGCATTAGGCATTTCCTCAGGAGATTCCAGAACAAAGCTGACGCCATGTCCGGATTTCCACTGATATCCTTCTTCTTTTCCGTATGGACTCATGCCGATAAGGTAGCCACCATCGTCCCAGTGAGAATCTTCACTTATTTCAGCGGAGGTAAGCTTCTCCATATCTTTAATATGAACTCTTTTTTCATCTACTCTTACTACTTCACTGAGATAGTAGCTTCCCAGATATTTTCCGTTCATGACAACATCCACAGGAACCAGCTGCATAGAATAAGCCATATCCATAATATCGCCCAGATAATATGTGATCCTGTTTCTGATCAGGCTGTTATCATAATAATTTGCAATAAGAGCCCAGTGTTTATTCGATCCCATACCAAAGAGATCCGCATTTCTATCCAGCTTCAATTTATAAGGCTTCTTTTCAGCTCTCCAGGTAGAATTTCCTCTTCCTCTGATATACTCAAGCTTATGAACTCCGGCGGTCTCTTCGCCTGCCCCCTCGGCAAGATATGGACTCTTATAGCCCTCCGGAATCTTAATACTGATTTCACCATAGCAGTTGGTATTATGATTCTCATCACTATTCATGGCATCAATAGTTCCCAGCTCCTCATCTATATTTACATAGACAGTTGGGACTGATTCCTTATAAAACTTAATGCTTCTGAGGACAACTGTTGTCTTTTTATCCTTTTCTGTTGTAACATCTGATAACTCTACAGTTATATAATGCTGACCGTAGATGTCATTTGGAACCTCAACAAATACAGGACTTACAGTACTCAGATCCTCTGTATCCTTCTGTCTCGGAAGTCTTTTAACAATAATGGGTTCAGTATCCTCATCGAGATAAATCTTGATGCTTGTATTTGTATTATACTTTGACAGCGCATCGATTCTGAGGCGGTTTACAATCTTACGGCCCGGCTCACCAGGCTGAGGAATAGTTCCAAAATCATAAACCTTTTTTATAGTGAAGGAAGCAGCTGCAACCTTGGAATTATTATCCTTTATAACTATTCCGTCTTCTTCCACTGTATAATCCACTTTTCCCTTTACCTTCAGCTTCAGCTGTTCAGTAGTATCCTTTTCGTTGAAGTAATTGAACAAGAAGGGATTGGCAGGATTATCAAAGGTTGTTATTTCCCCATCACTAACTCTTGGTTCCTCTGCGTGGGCACTTAATGTACCTGCACCGCTCCACAGGAATACTATGGAAAGAACCGCACTGATAATGATCATCCTTACTACGTGATTTTTCTTCATTTTTTCCATCCTTTTTTTAATTTTTCTTTAACCAAAAGGAGGGCAGACCTCATAATGACCTGCCCCTCTTTTAGAATATTCAATTATATAGCGCCGTCTATTCTTCCTCTTCAGGTGTCTCTGCGTACTTTTCAAGGATAAGATCCTGAATCCTTCTTCTTGTGTCAGAATTGATCGGATGAGCTATATCCCTATATTCACCGTCTGAAGACTTACGGCTTGGCATTGCGATAAAGAGTCCCTTTTCACCCTCAATAACCTTGATATCATGGATAACGAATTCGTTATCTATGGTTATTGATACAACAGCCTTCATCTTACCATCTTTTGCTACTCTTCTTACTCTTACATCTGTGATTTCCATATGTAACCTCCAAAATCATAATCTACAATGTGTATCTAAAGCTCTTCTCGATTACAATCTTTGGATTCCCTGCCTCACCTGTGTGAACTGTATTAGCCTTAATAGTATCTCTACTCTCTACTATACAATTCTCGATGTAGCAGTTATCACCGATATGTACATCATTTAAGATGATAGAGTTCTTGATTACACAGTTATTTCCTACGTAAACTTTCTTGAAAATGACTGAATTCTCAACGGAACCATTTATTATACATCCACTTGCTATGAGTGAATTTGATGTAACGGCATCCCCATTGAACTTAGCCGGTGGAAGATCTTCGACCTTTGTATACACACCCGGTGTAGTACGGAAGAAGTGATCTCTTACGTCTGACTTCAGGAAATCCATATTTGTCTTGAAATATGATTCGATGGAACCGATATTTCTCCAATATGAATCCAGACTGTAAGCATTTATTCTCTTTACATTCTTATAACGAATAAGAATATCCTTAACGAAGTCTGTCCTGCCTTCAGCAGCGCATGCCTCAAGAAGTTCTATTAATTGGCGACGTCTTACTACATAAACACCAATAGATGCTGTAGAAGTTTCTGCAACGAGAGGTTTTTCCTCAAAATCAAGTACTCTTCCGTTCTCGCCGACTTTTATAACACCGAATCTGGATATATCATCCTCGTCCGCTCTTATCTCTTTAGTTACGATAGTGATATCAGCATTCTTGGATATATGATCCTCAAGAACCTTGTTGTAGTCCATCTTATAGACACCATCACCTGATGCTATAACTACATATGGCTCATGGGCATCCTTTAAAAATCCGATGTTCTGATAAAGTGCATCTGCTGTACCTTTGTACCAGAAGCTGTTAGTAGCAGTTATGGTAGGCGTAAATATATAGAGTCCTCCCTGCTTTCTTCCAAAATCCCACCATTTGGATGAATTCAGATGTTCATTAAGGGATCTTGAGTTGTACTGTGTATAAACAGCAACCTTCTGAATATGCGAATTTGACATATTGGAAAGTGAGAAATCGATTGCTCTGTAGCAGCCTGCCATCGGCATTGCCGCTGTGGCTCTCTTCGCTGAAAGATCTCCCATCCTGCTGCTGTTTCCACCTGCCAGAATAATTCCTATAGCTCTCATATCTATTCACCTGCCTCTCTAATGATTGATCCGCCACTTGGAAGTAATCCGTCAGGATAATCCTCCTTGGTAGTCTCACCGAGAATTGCAGTATTCTTACCGATCTTAACATCATCAGGAATTGTTGAATTCTCACCAATAGTTACAAGGTCAAATGCATAGACTGCCGGCTTATAGTCATTTTCAGCTGACTCGCCTACTCCGAGAACTGTATTCTTTCCAATCTTTACGCCCTCAGCAAGGATAGCCTTATCAATAACGGCACCATCACCTATCTCAACGTTGTTCATGATGATGGAATCCTTTATAACGGCGCCCTTACCAATATGTACTGCGGAACCGATAACTGACTTCTCAACATTTCCGTATACCTCAGTACCTTCGCCAATTATACTCTTAGTTACATTGCTTCCCGGTGCAATATACTGTGGTGGAAGATTGTCGCTCTTTGTATAAATTCTCCAGAATTCCTCATAAAGCTTGAACTCAGGAATAATATCAACGAGCTCCATGTTTGCTTCCCAGTATGAACCGAGAGTACCTACATCCTTCCAGTAACCCTTGTAGTCATAGGCAACTATCTTCTTGCCCTCTGAATGACATGCAGGGATAACATGTTTACCGAAATCGCATGAAGGTGTATCCTTCATTTCGATCAGTTTTTCCTTCAGCAGCTTCCAGTTGAAGATATAGATACCCATAGAAGCTTTATTACTTCTAGGATGCTCAGGCTTCTCTTCGAACTCCTGAATGACATTGTTATCATCAGTGATAACAACACCAAATCTGCTGGCCTCCTCCATTGGAACCTGGTAGGTGGCAAGTGTTACGTCAGCATGAGAGGTCTTGTGGAAGTCAAGCATCACTTCATAATCCATTTTATAGATATGATCTCCTGAAAGGATAAGAACATATTCAGGATTATAGTAATCCATGAACTCCAGGTTCTGGTAAATGGCATTTGCCGTTCCAGTATACCATGAAGCATTATCCGAACTCTCATATGGTGGAAGAACCGTTACGCCTCCGAAATTCCTGTCTAAATCCCAAGGCATACCAATACCGATATGCTGATTTAGACGAAGAGGCCTGTACTGAGTCAGTACACCAACGGTATCAATTCCAGAGTTAATACAGTTACTGAGTGGAAAATCTATAATCTTGTACTTTCCCCCAAAGGCAACTGCCGGTTTTGCAAGCTTCGAGGTTAAAACGCCAAGACGTGAGCCCTGACCACCAGCAAGAAGCATTGCGATCATTTCCTTCTTAACCATATTGTCACTCCTTTAAAGCATAATCTTGTAAAACAAGTCGATATAATTATAACACTAATGACAGAATATTGAAATACTTTTTTGGATATTATTACTCGATTTATGCTTAATGTAGCCGGCCTTTTGTCAAATTTAAACAACAAATGTACGGATTATACAAAAAAGAGGTTGATTAGTATAAAATCCAACCTCTTTTTTTTGTGAAAATTGCCAATAAATGATATTTTTACAGATTATTCAAAGAAACCTTCCTGAGCTGCTTCATTATATAAGCCGTGACAATCAAGAGTTTTATTTTTGCTTAAATCCTGCCCCTTAACTCCATAAGACCAGCTTATAAATTCTTCAGTAAGCTCAGATATAGGTTTTCCAGGAAGATAAAGGTAGAAAACATTTCCGCCCTCTACTCCATAAGGTTCACTGTAGACGTAACGTATGTCATCCTGTATTTCCTCTGTTCCTACCGGGTTCGCTGTATCATAATGATCCAGCTCCATTTTATAGGTATAATCATCTATTTTTGTTATATTTTTGAAGCTTCCCGTAAAGTTGCTGACATAAATGGATCCATTTGGATAGCCATCACCTGAATCACCCATTTCGGAATCATGGAACGAACCTGAAAAGGTTCCGTCTGGTTTCAGAGTCAGGGATGTTCCCCATGCGCCGGCACCGCTGGCAAAGTTAAATTCTATATCTTTATCTATAGGAAGCTGACCAGAATCACTCTGAGGTTCTGCTTCCTTATTTCCCTCGTCCTTCTGCTCTGCTTCACCTGCCGGTCCGGAGCCCTCAACTGCGTGAATGGCAGAATCATAATCCATGGATACATCCAGCATATCCTTGGAAATATCAGATGGAGTACTATGCTCTGAATATACAAGAGCAGCATCCAGATTTGCAAAGGTTTCTTTAACCTCTTTCATGGCTTCATCTTCTGTAATCGACACGCCATCCTTGTAGCATTCGCAGATATCTTCGGTATAATCAGAATTCGGATGAGTTGATATATCATATTTTACAGATGGGACATATTCACCGTCTTTCATTTCAAGAAGAGTGAAATCCTCGTCTATTCCCTCATCACTAACTGAATGATATACCATTACTCCGGATTTATCCGTCATTGATGAAACAAAATAATCAGAACCTCCTGCAACCTGCGCATCGATGTTTTCGTATTTATATACCTGTTTGATTACATCATCTTTACATGTATAGATATAAAGACTTGCCGCATACTCACTGTCCGCCTGCAGGAATACCAGCTCCTCCAGATCATCTCCGTCCAGATCCCTTATAGCCACAGGCCTGCTTGATGTAGCATCATATCCCAGCTGCCAGGTATAATTCTGTATTGCCGTTTTATGTTCCTCCAGAAGTGACTTGTAGGAACCATACATCCTGCTTCTCTGCTCCTCAAGTAAAGCCGTCGGATCCTCTGTAGCCTCCTCCGTAGGCGCCTCGGTTTCTGCCTCCTTCGGTTCTCCCTCAGAAGCATCTGACACAGTGGTTACTTCAGGCTCATCATCCTTTTCCCGGGTAATGGAGCTTTCATCTCTGGCATAGTCCTTTGTATCTCCCTTTGAGAATACAACCACCATGATCACTGCTATAATACCGAATAAAACCACAGCCGCTCCGGCTATTATACCGATTATGGCTCCGGTGGAAAGTCCCTTCTTCTGAGGAGCCGCCATATACTGCTGATTTGGCTGGCTGTACTGCCCCTGATTATACTGCTGCTGATTCTGCTGGCTATATTGGCCCTGCTGACCCGGCTGAGTATACTGCTGGTTATACTGCTGCTGATTTGGCTGGCTATATTGGCCCTGCTGACCCGGCTGAGTATATTGCTGGTTATACTGCTGCTGGCCATACTGCCCATATTGCTGGTTATACTGCTGCTGGTTTAACTGACCAGATTGCTGGTTATATGTCTGCTGATTTGGTTGGCTCTGCTGGCCCGGCTGTTGCTGACCCGGTTGCCGCTGGCTCTGCTGATTTCCAAGTCTGCCACCGCAGACTACGCAGAACTGAGCCCCCTCAGCATTATTACTTCCACATTTATTACAAAACATGTTAGTCCCCCTCCTTATAACTATTTTCTAATAATACTCTACCATCTGACATTGATATAATGCAATAGAAAAAAGCCCGAAAACGGGCTTTCTTCAAACTATTATCTAATGAATTATTAGATTTATTCATTAACATAAGGCATAACAGCGATCTGTCTAGCTCTCTTAACAGCTACAGTGAGCTCTCTCTGATGCTTAGCACAGTTACCTGTTATACGACGAGGAAGAATCTTTCCTCTTTCAGATACATATTTCTTAAGAAGATTTGCATCTTTATAATCAATTACCTGATTCTTATCTGAGCAGAAAACACAGACCTTTCTTCTTCTATGCATAGGTCTTCTTCTCATAGGTGCTGCTCCGCCTTCTTTATTGTATGGCATTTACTTATCCTCCATGAATTCTATGTATCCAAATCCACTTCTAATCTCACCAGATCTTACTTGAAAGGAAGATCATTCTCTATTCCCTCAGGTATGTTCATAAATGCATCAGCATTTGCATCCTCAGGTGATGGAGCGTTCTGTGGAGCATATCCGCCCTGAGACTCAGAGCCTTTGCTCTCTGCAAATTCCTGTTCTTCTACAACTACTTCTGTAGTGTAGACCTTCTGTCCTTCCTTGTTTGTATAAGAACCTGTCTGTATACGACCTGTAACAGCAATCTTGGTACCCTGCTTAAGATACTTCTCTGCAAACTCAGCCTGTCTGCCAAATGATACACAGGAGATAAAATCTGCTGACTGCTGGTTGTCTCCGCCATTTCTTCTTGCGAATCTACGATCAACTGCAAGAGTAAATCTGGCAATAGCGAGCTGTTCCCCGCTCTGTGAATTTGAATATCTGATATCCGGGTCTCTGGTAAGACGACCCATTAATATTACTTTGTTCATCAGGACTCCTCCTATTTATTATAGAAAACTAAGCGTCCTGTCTAACTATTAAGAATCTGATGACGTTCTCGTAAATACGAAGATGACGCTCGATAAAATATGGAGCATCTTCAGGTCCTTCAAAATGTATGAAGTAATAGTAGCCTTCTACCATGTCCTGAATCTCGTAAGCAAGTCTCTGCTTGCCCTTCTCGTCAACATCAATGATCGTGCTTCCTGACTTCTCAACACGCTTCTTAACTCTGTCGAGAGTAGCAGTTCTTGCTTCATCATCAATCTTAGAGCTGACAACTAACGCGATCTCATACTTATTCATTCTTTTGCACCTCCTTATGGACTTTTTTGGTTTCTGCCTATTTCATAAACCGTCTTTATCACGATTTGCAGTGCAGACAGAAACAAGGATTTATAGCATCACAGACGTCAATAATACCACAATGATATTTTCAACGCAAGCAATTTTTTTATTGTGGGACATTTTTATATCTTACAATCTTCATGCTGGCATTTTTGATGAATTCTGTCTCACGAAGCTTAACACGGGTTATCTGCTTATAAAGTGGACGTCCCTTGTTAACCTTATTCTTAAGCTTCTCAAAATATGTTGCATCTCCGAAATGTTCCTCAACCGGGAATATCTCAGCAACTATCTTGCCGCCCTCATCATATACAAGAACCTCCTGAACTGCCTCATCTCTTGCGATATTCTGCTCCAGCTCTTCAGGAGAGATATTCTCGCCATTGCTGAGGATTATGAGATTCTTCTTTCTTCCTGTAAGGAAGATAAAATCATCCTCATCCACATATCCCAGATCTCCGGTATGATACCATCCATCTTTAAGGGCATCATCAGTAGCTTCCTGATTCTTGTAATAGCCCTTCATTACCAGCTCACCTCTGAATGCAAGCTCGCCTTCATCTGTAGTCTTTACTTCTATACCGGGAACGAGATGTCCTACACTTCCATCCTTCTTGAAGAATGGTCTGTTAACAGCTGTACATGGTGAACACTCTGTAGCACCGTAACCGTTAAGAATCTCAATTCCCCATGAACGGAATTCCTTAACATACATTGGATCAAGGGCTGCACCACCACAGATGATATATTCAAGGTTTCCACCGAATACCTTCTGTATGCTTCCGTAGGTTTTCTTACGAACATCCACGCCGGCCTTCAGCATAAGGTCAGTAGATTTCATAAGACCCTTAAATGCCTTGGTAGCACCCTTCTTAGCTATCTCTCCCCAGATCTGTCTGTGGAAGAATTCCACAAACATAGGAACCAGGAACATGGTCTGAGGTCCGAAATCCTCCATATTCTTCTTAACGAATTTGAGACTCTTATTGATATAAACAGGCTGTCCGTAGTTGACAACCATGAAGATACCAACCACAAGACCAAGAGCATGATGGAATGGAAGTACTGCCAGAACTCCACCATGAGGCTCGAAAAGCATACTTGTATGAACTATTTCATATGCTATGTTATGGTTTGTCAGCTCAACACCCTTGCTGATTCCGGAAGTACCGGATGTGAAGAGTATAGCTGCTGTTTTTTCATTATCTATTTCGTAATTAAGGAATTCATCAGCCTTTCCTTCGCTGATGATCTTTCTTCCCTCAAAAAGGATATCGTCAAAATCCTTCAGATTAAAGGATTTCTTTGAAACCTTCTTTCCGGTCTTTTCAAAATAGGTATTTGATACAAATGCTACATCAACCTCACCTATCTTAGCCAGAGAAGCAGCCTCATCTTCAGGAAGAGCCTTATCTATGGCAACTGCCACATTTCCACCACATACAGAGGCAAGAAATGCTACAAGCCACTCATAGGAATTCTCCCCGATTATAGCTACGTGCTTATCCTTAATCTTTTTACTATACATCCAGGCACCGAATGCATTTACATCATTCAGAAAATCCAGATAAGTCTTTTTCATTTCCCCCGTTTCGCAGGGATAAACAAATGCAGTCTTATCAGGCATTTCCTGAGCCTTTATAGTGATCATTTCCTTGAGATTGCTTATCTCTGTTGTTTTGTAATACTCGTAATTCTTGTTTTTCACCTATATACCCTCTCTTATTTCATTACAGGCTGTTTAATAAACCACAACCTTTGTTCCTGTTGGGATATTATCATATATCCATTTTGCATTATCCTTGGCAAGTCTTACACATCCATGTGAAAGTGCCATTCCCACTCTTCCATCTACCACATCACCATTCTCATTGCAGAGAACTGAGTGGAACAGATAGTTTCCTGAGAACTGTGTATAATAAAAGCATCTGACACCATAAGAGTCAAAATAGTAGCCCTTGCTTCCTGTTGAAAATTCACCCTTAACGGTAGGTGATCCCGGAGCTCCGTCGGCACACTGCCACTTATGAACAGGAGTCCAGCAGCCCTTGCCACCACTGTAAATTGCAACATTATGAGTACTGCAGTTAACGAGGATAAGATATCCTGTTGCACTGCTAAAGCCATTTGCTTTCTTATCCATATCGTCGGGACGTGAGCCCTCAGCTCTTCCCTTTTTATCAATTTTCTTACCGTCTATGGTTACGTTTTTCGCCATGGCACCTATAGGCTTGCCGGCAGAATTTCCACTCTTGTAGAAATAATACTTGTAGCCGCCCATACGCTTCCAGCCTGTAGCCATAACACCATTATCATCGAAATAATACTTATTGCTTCCCTTTTTCTTCCAGCCGATCTGGTATCCGCCGTCTTTTAAAAGGAAATATCTCTTTCCCTTTACCTTGGTAAATCCAGTAAACTTCTTACCTCTCTTACCCAGGAAATATTTCTTTCCGTCTATTTCATTCCAGCCGCTAAGTGCCTTACCATCTTCTCCGAAATAATGAACATTATCATCAATCTTAGTCCAGCCCTTAGCCATACTGCAATCCGAAGGCAGCAGATAATATATTCCATCCGAACTCTTCAGCCAGCCTGTACGAAGCTTTCCGTCTTCCTCGGAATAGTACATTTTCTCGCCATCTGTTACCAGGCCTTTTCTTGCCATACCGCTGGCACTGAAATAATACTTAGCACCATCTATGACAACTATACCTGTCTGCATAACACCATTTGCATCAAAATAATAATTCGCGCCATCTACTATCTGTTTTCCTGTAAGTCTGTTTCCATTTGCGGCCACATATATTTTGTTTCCGCTTTCATCTTCAGACCATCCTGCAGCATAGCTTTCCTTTCCGCAAATTGCTACGAAAAGTCCACACAAAAGGATAGTGAATATCATTTTTCTGATTAAATTCTTATTCATCATATCATCTCCACTCTGCTACTCTTGAACTAAATAGCCATTTTGGTCAAACGTATATTCCTTCTCCCCAAGAGTCTGTTTATCTTTCATATAGCTTCCATCTGCGTCCCTGTACTTCCAGCCGTTATCGTCCCGTTTCCATCCTTCGATGGATACCCCATTTTCTATTACAACAGGACTGTATTTTTCTTTTGCTGAATTATCCTGGAAATGCCACCACTCGCTGGATATCATACCGAAGCCTTCCTTCTCCATAAGCTTCTTCAGCAAATTGGCATTTTCATTATTCAGATCCTGAACTGAATTATGACTCAGATCATGGATTGCTGACTGCATACTCAGCTCATCTCCGGTCTCAAGACTTACCAGGGTCATGTCCAGTGCTATTCCGTAATTGTGCATGGAGCCGTCAGCCGCCAGGAATGATCCCAGGTTGTAGCCGGTGCTATCACCCAGCATAACCTTGCTGTAAGTATCCTCCAGGTATACCGGAGCCTGTGTTGTCTTTTCTTCTTTCTTCTTCTTTTTCTTTTCCTCTTTCTTTTCTTTCTTGCATTCCTTTTTATCCTCATCACTCTCTTCATCTTCTGAATCAGAATCCTCATCGGAATCTGAAGAGCTTTCTTCCTCAGTTGCGGCCTCCGTTACCGGTTCAGCCTTTCTCACATCTGATAAAGATAAAACAGGTGATTTGATTCCATCCATATAATCACTGATGGATATTCTGGTAAATGTATTGTCCGGTACAACATAATTAAGAGCTGCAGTTGTAAGATCATATACGGATCTTGTAGCCGCATGAGGCCTGAAAGAATCATATATCTTTATCACATATCCGTTTTCTCTTGCAGTCTCGGCCGCTTTTTCAAGCCTTTGTGCAACCGGGTAAAGAAGTGGAACAAGGAATGTTCCATCATTTAAGAGGACATTTTCATATCCGGATACTACCGATCCCGAAACATCAGGAATAGCATATCCATGTACCGTGAATATGGATGAATAACTGTTTGTTATATCATACTGGCAGAGGTCTCCCAGATATTCCGGAAGATTTATCATACATTTACTGGAATCAATGTATCCCTCTACACCATCTTCATCCATTCTGGTCTTAACAAAGAACCTGCCGTCCTTTTCATCCAGAACCACCAGAGCCTTTTCAACAGGAACAGTTCCTATGGTTTCATCTCCGGTGCTGTTTTTATATACAGGAAGTTCCTGGGTGCTCCATACAGTGGCATATTCCACTGATGGCACAGTTGAAAACTCAACTTCCTTCATGTTATTCTCACCGGTCTCCTCAGACTCGGTGTCAAGCGCCTCAACTCTGTATTTATAATCCTTACATGGAGCAAGCTTTCCGGTCTCGAATACTCTTTCATCATCAGGTCCCAGCTTGGTAACTGCTTTCCAGGACTGATTCTCCGGATCAAATTTGGAGATTATATATCCGCTTCCCTTTGTCTCGTTCCAGGTAAAGGTATATCTGTTTTTATTATCTGTTTCTACACTGATATACAGATCTCCGGTAAGGAATGCATCCCTTCCCAGAGTAACAGGAACATAATGTTCATCTCTGAAAATCATGGAATCCTGATTATCTACACAGTCAATACTGAAGGTATACTGATCATTTCCTTCAGGTATGGTAAATCCATTCTCACCGAAAGGTGCAGATATTATAATATCTCCCTCTCCGGCATTGGCCTTACCCAGGTTAATCTTTTCACCATCATTCTTGCTGAGGTAGAGTGAATACTCACCATATACCCCCGGCTTGCAGATAAATGTTATCAGCCCGCCTTCCAGATCCACACTATAACTGAGATTATAGCTTTCCGCAGGTCTTACGGTATATGTGGCTCTCAGGTCTTCTGTCCCTTCTCTAACCACCGGATTACCAAGAATACTAAAGGATTTAATGGTATTTATTATATAAGTATGTCTGTCTGTAACTCTTATATTGTCAGGAAGTACTACCCTGCAATAGCCCTCCGCCGTGGTTATTTCCTGAGCTGTGAAATCCTCCTTATAAAGAGGCTCTGCTTTATTCTCTTTACCACTTTCATCATTATATATTTCAACTCTGTACTGCTGATCACTGTCGGAGCTCTGAGCTTTCCAGGTCAGTATGTTATGTCCATCCTCAATGCTCATCATCAGCTTGGAGTCAGATGTAAAGCCCGGACTCTTAAGTTTTACATTATATATGTAGAAACCTGCGCCGGTTAATACAAGAATAATGATAAGAGCTATAATGAGAGGCTTGAAATTATGCTTTTTCTTTTCCTTCTTCTCAGCCTTTTTCTCCTTTTTATCAGCCTGCTTTTCAGTCTGCTCAGCCGGCTGTACTTCTTCCGGCTGCTTCGTTTCCTGCTCCGGCTTTATTTCATTCTCCGACTTAGTCTGAGAATTCTTTTCCTTTTCTTCCTCCTCAGCAATCTCCTGATAATCCTTTTTTATATCATCCAGGATTGAATGAGGCTCTTCTTCATTTTTCTTTTTCTTATCTTTTGTCTTTTTTTCTTTTCTTGGTTTTGGAACAGCCTGTTTAATTGTCTGCTTGGTTGGCAGCTCACTGAGAGGCTTTTCCGGTCTGTTTCCGGTATTTTTCTTTGGAACATCCGGTCTCTTTGGAGGAATATCCGGCTTCTTTTTCATATCGCTGGTCAGGACGTCCGTAACTGCATCATTACTCTCCCCCGAATCCTCAGCAGGATTTATGGCTTCAGCCTTTTCCTTTTCAGCCTTTTTATCCTTTTCAGCTTCAGCCTTTTTAGCCTTCTCTAATTCGGCTTCCTCAGCTGTTCTCTTTAAAACTTCAGTTTTTGCCATTTCGTCTCCTTCTGAATAACAACATTAGAAGTTAAACAGATTAGATTAAAACATTTTTTTTAGATTATTGCAAGTATAACCTTAAATTATTCACACAATCTCACAGTACTTCGTACATGGGATTATACTTAATTCTGAAGCGTGGAAGCTCATTTAGCTGAGTATAATAATTTATATCCCAGTCGCTTCTTCCATCATCCTTATTTTCTCCTCCGGCGGGTGGAGCAAATATCAGAACGGATATTTCCTGGCCTTCCTTTATTTCAGCCGCTCCCCTGTCCAGAAATGCCGGCATTACATCTATAATGCTGACTCCCGGTGATTTATAAAACCATCTTCCGT
>CADBMW010000047.1 GCA_902795855.1 uncultured Lachnospiraceae bacterium | reverse complement strand
CATTTTTGCGCTTACAAGAAGCGCACTACAAACTTATACATCATTTTATACCTGGTTGTCAACCTTTTTTATTATTTTATTCTTCTTTTAGCACTACAAAAACGAGGTCACGTATATTTTCTTTTGCTCTGTTTAATTCTTCTTCTGATGAAAAACTGAATACTGCATAGACCATATTTCAGCCTTTCTTTATGAATTATACAACACATCATAGATGATCATCGAATACGTCTTTCCTATTCCTTTTCCGGTGTTGGGGCCGACTGCTGCACATATTACTGCATCTGCAATGAATAGTACAACAAGGACGGAACAAAGGATGATAGCTTTCTTTTTACCCAGCTTTTCCATAAAATTCCTGATAAGTGGGCCGAGTATATAGACGCCCAGGAAGCCGCCAAGTGCAAATGCTATAAGTCCTGCAAGACAGACTCTTCCGTTCAGATTAACCTTCATTTTGTGGTAATCCCAATAGGACATGTTTTTGAAATACTCCAGAGCAAAGCTGGTAAAATATTCCAACACTCCACACAGGAGCATAGCTGACACGAAAAGCTTTGGTTTATTGTTCTTAAATCTGTTCAGAATGGCGATTATAAACACACCACCGCAGCCATAGATCGGCAGCCATGGTCCATACATGAATCCACGGTTAACAAATGTATGATCCCTTACGATATGGAGACCAACCTCCCATGCCCATCCTACAAAACAGAATACAAAGAACATGGCGATAAAGTCTGTAATCACATATTTATCTGTTTCATCAAAGCTTGAATTTCTGATCTGAAGGTTAGGAAGTACATATTCCGGCTGAATATCTTCTTCCGTTTCACCTTCCTTTATTCTGTCTACATATGCAGCATTATCAAATGCTTTCTCTATAAATTTACTTCTATCAATATCCTTTCTTTGTCTTAGCTGAAAGTACATTTCCGCATCAAGTGTATAATTTACAGGAAGGGATATTAGTAAATCGGCAAAGGGAAGCTGTGATAACAAAGGAAGATAGAAATATGTCAGCAGTGTCACAAACATTTTCCATTTATAACCCTTTGTCATCTGCCTCGAAATATCTCTTGCTTCCTTCCAGGTAATATCCGGGTTTTCAGCCAGCAGATATGGCACAAAATAATACTGGAAGTATTTTATAATTCCTCCCACTATGGTCAGATGCCATAGGAACACCACTAACAGATATTTACACATCACGCCGATTATATGAAAGAATTTTTTATTCCCATAGGGAGCAAACATACGGCGAATCTGAACATTTTTCTGGAAACGATTTTCCATATTTGCTCTGGCAAATCCAACTAAAAAAGTCTTTTTGATAAAGGAACCTACTCCTTTATATATAAAAACGAATATTACAATAAAGCCAAAAACCTCACCGATATTACGCTCCATGTAAGTATCATTTCTACTGAAAAGGTTTATGATCCAGCTATATGTGGTCAGGGTGGTCCAGACTATAGCCTCCGCAATCTCGCTTAACGCATCAGGTATGGCCTTAAATATTCTCGTATCCTCAACATAATCAAGGATTGCAAATATGTCATCCTTACTTACCGAACCTACTCCTATCTTCATATCAAGCCTGTGTATTTCTGTTGCGGCATTTGTTTTAATTATTCCCACAAATGAAAAAATGAAGACCATAAGAATAAGAACAATATAGGATTTAATCCCTTTTGTATATACTGTCCTCCTGACTCTTCTTCTAATATCCAAAATGCTCCATTTAAAGGCATTTTCGTTTTCCATTCCAAAGCCCTCCGGTTAATTTCAAATTATTAAACCTATTGAATTATAACATAAACTGCTGTAAAGTAGGAAAGATTAAATTTTATTAAATTTATTTTTTAAAATCGATTTATTAAGGATAGATCCATGAAACAGATACTACTGAATTTTTTGAAAAAGGAAGCCATGCTCACTGTTGCGGTTATCGCTGCCATTGCATCACTTTTTATAACTCCACCAAGTACTGAGCTTCTGAAGGAAATAGACTGGCACACTCTTGGAACTCTTTTTATGATGCTTACAGTTCTGGAGGGCTTTAAAGAGGAAAATATTTTCAAACCCCTCATTACTCTCAGTACCCGCTTTTCAACTATGACCGCCATTTCCCTCTTTCTTATATTCGGTGTTTTCTTCACATCCATGTTTGTGACAAATGATGTTTCCCTCATTATCTTTGTTCCCCTGACCATCCTGCTTTTCAGAGGCGGACAGCGTGAACAGTATATCCTTCCTGTTATCTCCATGGAAAACATCGCCGCAATTCGCGGTTCTCTTCTGATGCCCTTCGGAAGTCCACAGAATCTTTTCCTGTATGAACAGTCCGGATACAGCGCAGGCCATTTTATCCTGCACATGTCACCACTTTGCATCATGTCTGCAGTTCTACTTATCATATTCGTGCTGGTTCTCTATCGAAGGAATCTAAAGGAAACCATTAGTATAGACAGCAAAAAAATAGCCGGCGAGTGGTCGCCGGAAGGAAAGAAAAAACGTATATCCTATATGGTACTTTTTATAATGATACTTATAACCATCGTAAGCCGCACAAAGCTTTGGCCGGCTGCTGTTG
>CADBMW010000046.1 GCA_902795855.1 uncultured Lachnospiraceae bacterium | reverse complement strand
GATTTGTACAGGCAGGTTCAGAGGTTTCAACACTTCTGGGACGTATGCCTTCAGCCGTAGGTTATCAGCCTACCCTTGCACAGGAAATGGGTGCTCTTCAGGAGCGTATCACATCCACATCAAATGGTTCTGTTACTTCAGTTCAGGCCGTATATGTGCCTGCGGATGACCTTACAGACCCGGCTCCTGCCACAACATTTACTCATCTGGATGCAACTACGGTTCTTAGCAGAAAGATTGCAGAACAGGGTATCTATCCTGCAGTTGATCCTCTTGCATCTACATCCAGAATCCTGGAGGAGGATGTGGTTGGAAAAGAGCATTACAGAGTTGCCCGTACGGTTCAGGAATATCTGCAGAAGTACAGCGAGCTTCAGGATATTATAGCTATCCTGGGTATGGACGAGCTTTCAGATGAAGATAAGATGGTCGTAAACAGAGCCCGTAAGATTATACGTTTCCTTTCACAGCCTATGTTCGTGGCTGAGAAATTTACAGGTATGGAAGGTAAATATGTTCCTGTAGAAGAAACAGTAAAGGGCTTTGGTGAGATAATAGATGGTAAATATGATGAGCTGCCTGAGGCTGCATTCTATAATGTAGGTACTGCAAAGGATGCTGTAAAGAAGGCAGAGACATTAATGTAGTGCACATGCATATCCTTAAGAGGGTGGTTTTATGAGTACATTTATGACAAGAGTTTATGAAGCGGATAACACATTTTTTGTGGGTGAGCTGGAGTCCCTCACTATTCCTACCGTGGATGGTGAATATGGAGTTCTGGCCAAGCATGAAAACCTGGTGGTTGCCGTTCTTCCCGGAAAAATGAAATACAGAACTCCGGATGGAGAGGAACATCTTGCCTTTGTATCCGATGGTATGATGAGAGTTGAAGACGGAGAGGTTCTTATCCTTGTGGATTCAGCTGAGCATCCTGAGGAAATAGATATTGAAAAGGTTAAGAAGAAAGAAGCGGCTGCAAAGGAAGCTATGCTTCAGAAGAGAAGTCTTCATGAATATACTCTTGCTGAATCCAGTCTTAAGAGAGCGATAGCAAGATTAAAAGTTAAAAACGGTGGTTTCTAAGGGTTGAATATGGAAGAATCAAGAGAAGAACTGGAAAAGAAATATGGAATCTCTCTCAGCCCTGGGGCTATCAGAAAAAGAACAATACGCGACACGGCCTTAATCCTTTTGGCTGGTGTCGCTTATTATATTTGTGTCACATGTACTCCATTTGCCTTGCAGTGCTATTTTTATGTAATAACGGGGCTGAAATGTCCGGCTTGTGGAGCAACTCATATGGTGATTGCTGCATCTCACTTTGACTTTGTGAGAGCTTTCGGTTATAATCAATTCTTGTTTGTTACTTTTCCATATGTAGCAGGCGAGATCATTTATCTGATTTATATCAATGAAGCTAAAAAACATATAAACAGGATCAATCAGATCGTACTATTTATCTGGCTTGGACTTTTTATTATTTTTGGTATAATCAGAAATCTATTTTTCTAATCATTATTTTTCAGCATAATTTTTCAACATAATAATAAAACAAAAGTATATCAAAATACCTGGTCAGAGCATGACCCAATAATACGAAAGAGAATGGAAAAAATGCACATATCAAATAAGAAAAGTGTCAGTTTCAGAGTAGCAGCATTATTAATCTGCGTATTTGTTATTCTTTCCGAATTTGGTTTTACAGGAAAAGTTTTCGCAGCTGAAAGAATTAGTTATACCCCATACCCAAAGGTTGAATATAGTTACAGTGAAACGGTTCAGCCCGGCACTGTAAGATATATTGAGCAGATGAAGCATATTCAATACTATGATTACAGATACTGGGGAAAATGGTCCAGTCAGTCCAGAATAGAATGCGGTACCTCAAGTATCTCAATGTCACTTTCTTATATAGGCATAAACAAGACTCCAAAGGAAATTCTGGATGCCTTCCATGGCTCCACCAGGATTAATTATGACTGGGGTGGTTCTAAGTATAAGAGTCTCAGCTTAACAAGTGCTATAAATAATTATCTGAAGGGAAATGGCAAATACAGTCCCCCTATCATTCACCTGAATAATTACAGTGCAAGAGGTCATTATGTGGTAATAATCGGCAAGGTGGGAAAGAATCAGTATTATGTTCTGGATCCTTCAGGTTATTATGGACATTCCTGGGTACTTACTTTAAATGGCAATACTGTATCTTATTTTGTAAATGGATGCAAACGAACGGACTATGTTAAATATGCCCAGCAGTATTATCGTCCCGGCAAGGATATCAAATATGAAGATGCAAGCTATGCTGTTACCGGAAAGGATACTGTAACCTACAAGGCGCCTATAAGCAAGAATGCCCCTAGTTTACAGGTTCCGGATAGTATCTATCTTAACGGAAAGCAGTTCAGGGTTACAGCAGTAAAGGCCGGTGCATTTAAGAACAATAAAAAGCTTACTTCAGTAGAATTTGGCGCCAATGTTGAGACCATAGGAAAACAGGCTTTTGAAGGATGTAAAAAGCTAAGATGCATCAGCATAAATACCATTAACCTGAAAATAATAGGAGATAATTCCTTTAGCAAAGCTTCTAAGGATATAAAAGTAAAGATCCCCGCTGAGTGTAACGAGAGCTATGAAAATATGATAATGCGTGTGGCTTCCGGAAGAAATATCACACTGGAACTGGTGGGAAATACAGCTGAAACTGAAATAGCGGACTCGGAAGTTAAAGGAGCTTCGCAGAAAAGAGAAGAATAATGAAGAATACGTATGCGGTAATAACCGGAGCCAGCAGTGGTCTGGGAATAGAATTTGCAAAGCAGCTTTCTGAAATGGGATATAAGACGGTGTTGGTTGCAAGACGTGAAAAGAGACTGGAAAAGGTACAGAAGATTCTGAAGACTGAGAGCATTGTCATAGCGGCAGATCTGTCGAAACGTGAAGAATGTCTCAGACTTGTGAATGAAATAAAAGATCTGGATGTTGAAGTATTTATAAATAATGCAGGCTATGGAGACTGCGGACGTTTTCATGAAACAAGCCTCGATAAAGAACTGGGAATGATAGATGTAAACGTGACGGCGGTTCATATACTCATGAAGGAAATGCTGAAGAAGATGCGTCCAAAGATCAGTGGATGTTATATTCTGAATGTGGCTTCCTCTGCGGGACTTTTTCCCGGCGGACCATACATGGCCACCTATTATGCAACCAAGGCATATGTTACCAGCATCACTCAGGCAGTGGCTCGTGAGATGGCTGAAGAGGGAAGCGATATGTATATTGGCGCACTTTGCCCGGGACCTGTTGATACCGAGTTTAATGATGTGGCAGATGTGCAGTTTGCTCTCAGGGGAATCAGTGCAAAAAAATGTGTAAGATATGCACTGGATCAGATGTTCAGAAGAAGAAAGCAGATTATAGTACCTACCCTCAGAATGAAGCTGGCTGTATTTGCAGTCAGAATCCTTCCGAAGGAACAGGTGGTAGCCATGACCGGCGGTCAGCAGAAAAAGAAAAAGGGTATTAATTCTTAATAAGCTGCCACAAAATATAGTAAATCACATAAACTAAAATAAAGATTCCAATCTTGGCAAATACTCGGAATACGGGATACTGTTTTGTCAGGTTTTTATACCACATGACACGGTCACCGATTCTGAAATAGTCGCATACAAACACTACCCATGCGATAAATAGGAGAGTGACAAGTATAGTTTCACAATCATAGGTTCCGAAGATGATATTTGTGGCGATGTAGGAAATAAGCCACAGATAATAAATGGAAGCGATGATCTTTTTCCAAAGCCTGCCGGTTCTGAATCCCGGAAGTTTGGACAGAAATCTTTCGGAAGTGTCAGCAGGAATTCTGAGTTCCCGCTCCACAGCTTTTCTTAAGCTTTTCAGTGACTGGTATCTGGAGCTGTATTCATTATTACAATTTTTAATTATTTGATATACACCTGAACTAAGGAAGGTCTTGGCCTGGTCAAGGCCTTTTTCTGATGGCGCAATTCCGAGACACATATAATGAAGCAGACATCCCAGGGAATATATGTCCATGCGGTCGTTGGGGATGTTGTAAGCAAGCAGCTCCGGAGCAGAAAATTCCTTTGTTCCCATTACCTGTGTTACCGGATGTTCATCAGATCTGATGGGACGAAGAGTTCCAAAGTCTATTATCTTCAGGGAAAAGGGAATGACATTTTTACTGGTGCGGGCATCATTTTCGTTGACCCTTGAATAAAGAAGGATGTTCTGAGGTGAAAGATCACCATGAACCAGACCTGAGGCCTGCATAGCTTCCAGACCATTTATCAGATCAAGTAAAAGCCTGAGAGCAGTTCTCTCGGGGATAAAATGAATTGAATCCGAGGGCTTTTCGAACATTTCATAATTCTTGATATATTCCAGAAGGGTCAGGGATTTTACATTGGTTTTATAATAGGCGTCATAGAGCTTATAATTATAAAAGTCAGGACGAAATACATATTCGTTTATGGAATAGAATAAATCGTCCTGAAATCCGACTTCATATATTTTTTCAAGGTGAGGGTTTTCTATGGAAACCAGGTGCTGGTATAAAGACGCCTGCTGCTTTGTCAGAATTTTTAAAACCGCAGGAGTACCCGCAAGATTTCCCTTTGTGAATCTTACCGGATATAGCGGATGCTGAGGGTCGTGAGACATAGAGATATCAGAAAGTATCTCCAGATTGTGTATCTCTAAAATTGATTTAATAGAAGTAAAATCCATTTATTAAGACTCCTGCCTATACTTTAAAGGCAGGATCATTTACAAAGAGTATCTAAATTTTCTGCCTTCAGTATTGAGTCTATATCATCAATTGAACGCTTGTCAACTATTCCGTTCATGATGATGTAATCACGTTTATCTCTTGCATAAAGGAAGCTTCCATCGAATCTTTGAAGCAGGGAGTTTACTTTGTCCAGATCATAACCAAGGGTTATAAACATTCTTATCAGATAGTATTTGGACATCTTCTTTTTTCCATTTAGAAACTGATTGAGATGAGAAGGTGTTATATATGCCTCGCGGGCAAACTCATTAAATGATGAGATAGTATTGTTTTTTGATATATAAGCTTCGATATCTGCTGATATCATTTCCAGATCTCTACGTTCATCTTCCTGAGTATAGAATTTGATTTCCTCCGCTTCTATAGTCTTTCCGTCGTGAATGCTTGATAGTATGTCATTTGTAGAATAATCCTTCATAATTTACCTTTCTACCCCTAATTACAAAAAAGTATTTTAACTTCTACATCTTAATATATACAAGGTATAAATTTCAATAATAAGAACGCTCAAAACCGCAATCATTCACTGCGAGAGAACGAGTCCAATAGAACAGTCCCTATTGACTCAAAATTTCATCTTCTAAATATCTTCCGGATTTGTTATAATTATAAATGTATTGTAACTATGGGGATTTTTAATTACAAATCATGGGAGGTTAATTAAATGAAAGTATTTAAGTGCGTGAAGTGTAACAATATGATCTCATATCTTGAGAAGGATAATTGTGATGTTAAATGCTGTGGTGAGACTATGGTTGAAATCACACCAAATACATCTGACGGAGCAGGTGAGAAGCATGTTCCGGTTATCGAGGTTGAGGGTAACAAGGTTACTGTTAAGGTTGGTTCTGTAGAGCATCCTATGATGGAGGCGCATTCTATCCAGTGGATCGCTATTGAGACAGAGCAGGGCAGACAGAGAAAGACTCTTACACCTGCTGATAAGCCTGAGGCTACATTTGCATTAGTAGAGGGAGATAAGGTTAAAGAGGCTTACGAGTATTGTAATCTTCACGGACTCTGGAAAGCAGAGGCATAGGTTTATTTAAGCTAAAGAAAATGTGACAGTTGAGGCAGGGGTATTAGGACCTGTCCTCGAATGTCACATTTTTTTCAAGTAATTTTTCATTACCAGAGGTTGTATTCATGAAGGATTCAGGCAAACTTGCAAAACACCAGATAGTATTTATAGCGTTGGATTCTTATGTTTGCAAGGGGATTTTTCACTACCATGTTACAGATGTTTTAATGGACAATAAGGTGGTTTAAAGTTATACTTGATTTGATGTTATTTATTAAATGAAAACTACCAACGGGGGCGTAATAAATGATAAATATAAAAGATCAGAAATGGTATAAGCATTTATGTACCATAAATGAGCATAAACTGGAAGTTGGTAAAAACTGCTTCAGATGCGGACTATATAAGCAGGGGCTTCTCCATGATCTGTCAAAGTATTCTCCTTCTGAATTTCTGGTTGGAGCAAAGTATTTTCAGGGAGACAGAAGCCCTAACGATGCGGAAAGAGAAGATAAGGGTTATACAAGTTCCTGGCTGCACCATAAAGGACGCAACAAGCACCATCTGGAATACTGGATAGATTATGATCTGGTAAAAAGAGATGGTACCATGACTGGTATGAAAATGCCGGACAATTATATCGTAGAAATGTTCTGTGACCGGGTGGCTGCCAGCAAGATATATCACAAACATGATTATAATAACAGAACAGCGCTGGATTATTTCAGAAATGGAAAGAGTAAGGGGGCTATGCATCCTTATGTAAGAAAAAAGATAGATCTGCTTCTTTCCATGCTGGCTGACAGAGGCGAGGAATATACCTTCCGATATGCAAGAAGGTATATGAAGGAATACAAAAAATATCTGAAGAGACAGAAGTATAAGAAAAAGCTTGAGGCAAAGCTTCAGAGGAAATACAGCTCCCTTGCCGAAAACAAGCTTGCTAAAAAATATGATAAGAGACTGAAGAGAGACAAGAGCTTCTCCAGAATAGGAGCGGCTATATCAAGTCTGATCAATTTCCGGTAATCCGGGGGATGGACAAATGGCATTTACACACTTACATGTACATACACAATACAGCCTGCTGGATGGTTCCGCCAGAATCAATGAGCTGGTGACAAGGGCAAAGGAGCTGGGCTTCGATTCCCTTGCCATAACAGATCATGGAGTAATGTACGGCGCAATCTATTTTTACAGGGAATGCCTGAATCAGGGAATCAAGCCCATAATCGGTTGCGAGGTTTATGTGGCTCCGGGTTCCAGGTTTAACAAAGAACTGGGTGATAGTGACGAAAGATACTATCACCTTATTTTGCTTGCTGAAAATGACAAAGGCTATAGTAACCTTTCGAAGATAGTATCAAAGGGTTTTACCGAGGGCTTCTACTATAAACCCAGGGTTGATAAAGAAGTCCTGAGGGAGTATCACGAAGGAATAATCTGCCTTTCTGCATGTCTTCAGGGCGAAGTGGCAGTTTATCTGAGAAAGAGACTTTATGATGAGGCTAAGAAAGTAGCTCTGGAATACAGGGATATATTTGGAGAGGGCAACTATTTCCTGGAGATGCAGGATCATGGACTCAGTGATGATACCCTGGTTAATACGGATCTTATGAGAATGTCTAAGGAGACGGGAATAGAGCTGGTATGTACCAATGATTCCCACTATGTCAGGGCTGAAGACTGGGAAGCTCATGATATCCTTCTCTGCATCCAGACCAATGCGCTGGTGGATGATGAGAACAGAATGAGGTACGAGGGCGGACAGTATTATCTGAAGTCAGAAGCTGAAATGGCAGCCCTTTTCCCCTATGCAAGACAGGCTCTTGAGAATACCCATAAAATAGCTGAAAGATGTAATGTAAATATCGTATTTGGCGAACAGAAGATTCCAAGATTTGATGTGCCGGAGGGCTTCGGCGGTGCATATCAGTATCTTATCTATCTGTGTGTAAAGGGACTGAACGAAAGATATAATCTGAGTATAGATATAGATGACATTTTTGATGAGTGCGTTGGTGCTGTAAAGGACGATGAAATATCAAAAATGAATCTGGCTGAGATAAGAAGGCTGGATGAGGAAAATGGAACTAAGATCGTGGAGGAAATCCGAAGGAGATATATAACCCCGGATACCACTGATAAAACAAAGGAGCTGATCGAAAGACTTCTTTATGAAGCGGAGACTATAAAGAACATGGGCTATGTGGATTACTTCCTTATAGTCTGGGATTTTATAAACTATGCCAAGGAACATGGCATAGGAGTGGGACCGGGAAGAGGCTCTGCTGCAGGAAGTATAGTTTCCTATGCACTGAAGATTACAAATATAGATCCTATAAGATACAGTCTGATCTTTGAGAGATTCCTGAATCCGGAACGTGTGTCCATGCCGGATATAGACGTGGATTTTGCTCCGGAAGGACGTCAGGAGGTAATAGACTACGTATCAGAAAAATACGGAGAAGAAAAGGTTGTTCAGATAGTTACCTTTGGAACCCTGGCAGCCCGTAACTGTATAAGAGATGTGGGACGTGCTCTGGCAGTTCCACTTCAGAAGGTGGACAGAGTTGCAAAATCCATTCCGGCGGCTCCGGGTATGACAATAAAGGATGCGCTTTCCGAAAGCCCTGACTTCCGCAAATTTTATCAGGAAGATGAAGAGATAAAATATCTGGTGGATATGTCGGAAAGACTTGAAGGTCTTCCAAGACATGCCTCCATGCATGCTGCAGGTGTGGTTATAGGCAGCGAGCCTATAGTGGAATATGTTCCTCTTTGTAAGAATGGTGACGCGGTAACCACCCAGTATGAAAAGGATACACTGGAGGAACTGGGACTTCTGAAAATGGACTTCCTGGGACTCAGAAACCTGACGGTAATCCAGGATACAATTAAGAGTGTAAAAGAACGTACCGGAGAAACGGTGGATGTGGAGAATCTGGAAATGACAGATCCGGAGGTGTTTAAGCTTATTTCCTCCGGAAGATGTGATGGTATATTCCAGCTTGAAAGCAGTGGAATGCAGTCCTTTATGAAGGAGCTGAAGCCACAGAATATAGAAGATATAATAGCAGGTATTTCTCTTTACCGTCCGGGACCTATGGATTTTATTCCGCAGTATATAAGTGGAAAGGATAGTAAGGAACCTATCAAGTATGAAACTCCCGAGCTGGAGCCAATCCTGGAGCCTACCTATGGATGTATAGTTTATCAGGAACAGGTTATGCAGATAGTTATGGCGCTGGCAGGATACAGTCTGGGCCGTTCGGATCTGGTTAGAAGAGCCATGTCCAAGAAGAAGGCTTCCGTAATGGAAAAGGAAAGACTTTACTTCGTTTACGGAAATGAGGAAATGAAAGTTCCGGGCTGTATTAATAAAGGAATCAATGAAGATATCGCAAATAAGATATTTGATGAAATGACAGATTTCGCCCGTTATGCCTTTAACAAATCCCATGCTGCTGCCTATGCAGTGGTGGCATATCAGACGGCCTATCTGAAGAGATATTATCCACTGGATTTCATGGCAGCACTGCTGACCTCAGTAAAGGATAACTCGGGAAAGCTTCTTAAATATATAGATGCTGTAAAGCAGATGGGAATAAAGATACTTCCTCCGGATGTTAATGAGGGAAAGGGTGACTTCTCAGTTTCCGGAGACTCTATAAGATATGGACTTTCGGCCATTAAGTCAGTGGGTGACTCAGTGGTAAGTATGGTTATAAAGGAAAGAGATGAAAATGGTCCTTATAAGGATATAAAAGACTTCATCAACAGACTGTCCGGCAAGGAAACAAATAAACGAACCATAGAGAATTTCATTACCGCCGGTGCCTTTGACGGCTTTGGCAAAAACAGAAGGCAGCTGATGATGGTATATCCGGATATACTTAATCAGGTGGCAGACGAAAAGAAAAAGAATGCCACAGGTCAGATGTCCCTTATAGATTTCCTGGGAGAGGAAGAGGCCAAAAGTTTTGATGTATCCTACCCGGATGTTCCGGAATTTTCAAAGGATATTCTCTTAAGTGGCGAGAAGGAGGTTCTGGGCTTCTATGTAAGCGGCCACCCTCTGGATGATGTAAGAGAAATAATAGAAAAAGAAACCAATATTACTTCTGCTGATTTTATGGTATCATCAGATGAAGAGGACTCCGCCGTTGAGGATGTGGGAGCCAGGGACGGAGCTATATACAGCATAGGTGGACTGATAGAGGAGATAAATGCCAAGATAACCAAGCATGGCGAGAATATGGCATTTCTGAAGCTGGAGGATCTGTATGGCAACATGGAGGTCATAGTATTTCCTAAGACCTTTGAAAAATATAGAAACCTTATAAAAGAAGGAAATGCCATTATAGTAAAAGGAAGGGCTCAGATTTCAGAAAGAGACAGCAAGCTCATTGCCTCAGAAATCACTTCTCTTGATGATATAATAGAAAGGTCTGAAGCTGAAGACCAGGAAATGTGGATACTATATGAGGATATGGAAAGCCTGAAGGCAGGTCAGGATACTCTGGACAGGATACTGAAAAGTCATTCGGGTTACACACCTGTATTCATCCAGCTGAAGGCTGAGAAAAGAGCGGTAAAATCATATAATAAGGTTAATCTGAAGACTGGAATCCTGGATGCCCTGAGATTGGAGCTGGGAGAAGGACGGGTCATTACAAGAAAGAAAACATCGGTGAGGAAATAAGTTAAAATTTAGGTAGCAGACTATGATGATGGAGGGATGAATCATGGATACGCTTACATCTGTTAATAATGACAGAGTCAAGTTTCTGGTAAAACTTCGTACCAGTGCAAAGGAACGTAAATACAGTGGCAGATATATTGTTGAGGGTGTCAGGATGACAAAGGAGATTCCTTATGAACGTCTTGGCGAACTCTACATGACCAGAGATTTTTATATGAAGGTGGCCAAGGGAAATGAAGATCTGGCCATCCTTATCAGAAGAGCAGACAATGACGGAAAGGCGTTTATAGTAGCTGATAACGTAATGAAACGTATTGCAGATACTGAAACTCCTCAGGGAATTCTGGCTACAGTAAAGATATATGAAAGCAGACTGGATGACATTCTTGGAAATGACAGTCAGAATCCTCTGATACTGATTCTGGAGACTATACAGGATCCTGGAAATATGGGAACCATCATAAGAAGTGCAGAAGGAGCAGGAGTGACGGGACTTTTGGTAAGCTATGATTCTGTTGACATCTACAGTCCCAAGGTAATTCGCTCAACTATGGGATCCATTTTCAGAAAGAAGGTAGTTGTATCCTATGATCTTATGAGAGATATTAAGTATCTTAAGAGCAAGGGCATCGATATATATGGAATGCACCTTAAGGGAGTGTCCATGTATAAGGCAGACCTTACAGGACCTATAGCGCTGCTTATAGGAAATGAAGGAAGCGGTCTTTCTGAGGATGTAAGTAATGCTGCTGACAAGCTTATAAAGATACCTATGAAGGGTGAACTGGAAAGCCTGAATGCTGCCAGCTCAGCCACCATAATCAGCTACGAAGCCATGCGTCAGCGGGACAACAAAGTCAGTGTGGATATAAATGATATCTTCTATTGATATAAATAAGTGAATACTTAATAAAAATAATCAAATTTTGATATTGACTTTTTAATATAAAGTATTATACTTTTGGTAGTTTAAGAATATTAAGTTAAGTTGTGGAGCAAGGGCGCTTCGAGCATGCACTCGAAGTGCCCTTTTCTGAGGGCGATGAAAAAAGGATTTGAGAGGCTGTAAATGATGAAAAAATTTAGTAGAAAACTATTTCTGGAGGATGGAAGTGAATATCTGGGATATTCATTTGGTTCAGAAAAAGACACGGTATGTGAGATAGTATTTAATACTTCAATGGTCGGATATCAGGAGATAGTTTCCGACCCTTCATATACCTACCAGGCAGTTGTAATGTCCTATCCGCTTATAGGAAATTACGGAATAACTGATGAGGACTACGAAAGCAAAACTCCTACCATAGGAGCACTTATAGTAAGAGACTATAATGACGAACCTTCAAATTTCAGATTTACCAAGACATTATCAGAGCTTCTTCAGGAAAATGACATTCCCGGGGTATACGGAGTTGATACCCGTAAGCTGGTAAGAAGTATCCGTGATCTGGGCTCCAGAAGAGTGCTCATAACTTCGCCTGATACACCGAAGGAGGAGTGTATCAGAATACTGGAGGAAACTCCTGTTAAAAAGGATGCGGTATCGCTGGTAAGCTCCAGAAAAAGATGGTACGCCAGAACAGCAAATCCGAATTACAGCGTTGTAGCCATCGACTGTGGTATGAAAACAAATATAGTAAGAATGCTAAATAAGAACGGATGTAATGTAACAGTCGTTCCTTATAATACCACCTATGAAGAGATAAAATTTATGAATCCGGATGGAGTATTCATCTCCAACGGCCCCGGAGATCCTGAAGATGTAACAGAGGTAATAGAGGTGCTGAAGAAACTCAGAGGCGAGGTTCCAATGTTTGGAATCTGCCTGGGACATCAGCTTCTCGCTCTTTCCTATGGAGCAAAAACCTATAAGCTTAAGTTCGGACATCGTGGAGGAAACCATCCTGTTATGGATATTAGAACAGGAAAGATTGAAATGACCAGCCAGAATCACAGCTATGCTGTAGATGAGAAGTCAGTGGAAGGAACAGGTCTTAAGGTTTCACATATAAATCTTCTGGATAAGACGGTGGAAGGTCTGGAAATAGAAGAGGACAGAGTATTCTCCGTGCAGTATCATCCTGAAAGTGCACCTGGTCCACAGGACAGCACATATCTCTTTGAGAGATTTACTGCATATATGGATGATTTTAAGAAAGCAAACAGCAGGGAGGATGAGAAAAATGCCTAAGAGAACGGATATAAAAAAGGTACTTGTTATAGGCTCCGGGCCTATAGTTATAGGTCAGGCGGCGGAGTTTGATTATGCCGGTACACAGGCATGTCTTGCCCTTAAAGAGGAAGGATATGAGGTAATTCTTGCCAATTCGAATCCGGCAACCATAATGACGGATAATTCCGTAGCCGATAAGGTATATATGGAGCCTCTTACTCTCGAATACATAGCAAGAATATGCAGATATGAAAGACCTGATGCAATAGTTCCCGGAATAGGTGGACAGACAGGACTTAATCTGGCTATGCAGCTTTACGATAAGGGTGTTCTTGAGGAGTGCGAGATAGAGCTTCTGGGAACAGATGCAGCCAGTATCAGATGTGCTGAGGACAGAGAAGAATTCAAGGAACTCTGTGAGAGAATAGGTGAGCCTGTGGTTCCTTCAGTCATCACCTACAGTATAGAAGAAGGACTTCAGGCGGCAGAGGAAATAGGTTATCCTGTAATCCTCAGACCTGCATTTACTCTGGGTGGAACCGGTGGAGGTTTCGCAAATAACGAGGAAGAAATGAGGGAAATGATGAAGAATGCCCTCGCCCTTTCTCCTGTACATCAGGTTCTTGTAGAGAAAAGTATCAAGGGCTACAAGGAAATAGAATACGAAGTAATGCGTGATGCAAATGATACAGCTATCGTTGTATGTAACATGGAAAACCTGGATCCTGTAGGAATCCATACAGGTGACTCCATAGTAGTTGCACCAAGCCAGACACTTACAAATAAAGAATATCATATGCTCCGTGACAGTGCCCTGAAGATAATCAGAGCTCTTAAGGTAAAGGGAGGATGTAACTGTCAGTTCGCACTGGATCCTCAGTCCTTTAAGTATTATGTCATAGAGGTGAACCCAAGAGTATCCCGTTCATCAGCCCTTGCATCCAAGGCCAGTGGATATCCTATTGCAAGAGTATCTGCAAAGATTGCAGTTGGAATGAACCTGGAAGAAATCAAGCTGGCAAATACACCAGCCTGCTTCGAGCCTGCTCTTGATTATGTTGTTACAAAGATGCCAAGATTCCCATTCGACAAATTCGACTCTGCATCAAATGTGCTTTCAACTCAGATGAAGGCTACAGGTGAGGTCATGAGTGTGGGACGTACCATGGAGGAAAGCCTGCTGAAGGCTATTCGTTCACTGGAGGATGGCAAGAATCATATTCATCTGGAAAAGTTCGATATAAAGAACCTTTCTGATAAGCCGGAACCTGAAAACAAAAAGGAAGCAGTTAAGAAGCTTCTTAAATATATTGAAGACGGAACAGATGACCGTATCTATGCACTTTCACAGCTTATCTGGCTGGGAGTGGACCTGCAGGTGCTTTATACCAGAACAGGTATAGATATGTTCTTCCTGGATAAGATAAAGAATATCGTAAGCTTCGAGGAGAAGCTGGAGAAGCTGGCTTCTGCCGATAAGACTGCAGTAGACAGGGATACTCTTTACGAAGCAAAGAGAATGGGCTTCTCAGATTCCTATATTGCTGAAATGACCGGACTTTCAGAAATGGATGTCTGGAACATGAGAAAGGAATACGATATCAAGCCTGTTTACAAGATGATAGATACATGCGCCAGCGAGTTTGAAAGCTATGTACCTTATTTCTATTCCACCTATGAGGAAGAAAATGAGTCCATAGTTTCCGAAAATAAGAAAATAATAGTTCTGGGATCAGGACCTATCAGAATCGGACAGGGTGTTGAGTTCGATTATTCAACAGTTCACGCTGTAAAGACCATTCATGAGATGGGTTATGAGGCTATAGTTATAAATAACAATCCGGAGACAGTTTCAACAGATTATACAACTGCTGATAAGCTTTACTTCGAGCCTCTTACAGTTGAAGATATCATGAATATAATCGATATGGAAAAGCCTCTGGGAGTTATAACTTCACTGGGTGGACAGACAGCGGTTAATCTGGCTGAGCCTCTTGCAAAGAGAGGAATCAATATTATCGGTACTGACTGTGAAGCAATATTCAGAGCAGAAGACAGAGATGCCTTCGAAAATGTTATAAGCAGTCTGGATATTCCACATCCAAAGGGAGAGGCAGTTACAGATATTGAAAGCGGAGTAGAGGCAGCTGAGAGAATCGGCTATCCGGTACTGGTAAGACCAAGCTTCGTTCTGGGTGGAAGAGCCATGGAGATTGTGGCTAATGAAGAAATGCTGAGACATTATCTGAAGACCGCCGTTGAAGTGGACGAAGACAGACCTGTACTTGTAGATAAATACATAGTAGGTAAGGAAGTGGAGATTGATGCCATCTGCGATGGCACAGATGTATTCCTTCCGGGAATCATGGAGCTGGTTGAGAGAACAGGTGTCCATTCAGGAGACAGCACCAGTGTTTATCCTCCATATTCCATTTCCGATAAGGTAAAGGAAACTATCACTGAATATACCTCCAAGCTGGGACTGGGTATCGGTATAAAGGGTCTTTTCAATATTCAGTTTATAGTTGATAAGGACGATAATGTTTACATCATAGAGGTTAACCCGAGAGCATCCAGAAGTGTGCCATTCCTTTCAAAATCAACAGGATATTCTCTTGTTGATATTGCTACCAAGGTAATGTTGGGCGAAAGCCTTGCTGCCCAGGGCTATGTTGGAAGAGCACCGGAGGGTGGAGCCAAGAGACTGATGACAGAAGCTGCCGGCAAAACATTTAAGAACTGCTGGTATGTAAAAGCTCCAGCCTTCTCCTTCGAAAAGCTCAACGGAATGGACGCATACCTTTCACCGGAAATGAAATCCACCGGTGAGGCCATCGGTTATGACAAGAGCCTGAAGAGAGCATTTTACAAGGCAATGCAGGCCTCCGGAATTAAGATGAAGGAGTACGGAACCGTAATGGTTACCCTTGCAGATGAGGATAAGGAAGAAGCGCTTCCGCTTGTAAGAAGATTTTACGAGCTGGGCTTCAATATAGAGGCAACTGTTGGTACAGGTGAATTCCTGAAGGAACACGGAATAAGAACCCGTATCAAAGGAAAGCTGAGTGATGGCAGCGATGAGGTTCTTAAATCCATCCAGGCCGGATACGTAAGCTATATCATAAATACAAGAGCTATACTTTCAGGTATCCATTATCAGGATGGTGCCGAGATACGTAAGTGCGCAATAATGAATGGAGTTACTATATTCACCTCCCTTGATACCGTAAAGATCCTTCTTGAGGTTCTGGAGGATATCACACCACGTATTTCCGTTATCTAATTGCTTTAGAGATAAACGGAGAAAGGAAAAGATATGAATTACACCGAATCAGAAATAATGGAATATATTGAGGAAGAGGATGCCAAGTTTATAAGGCTTGCCTTCAGGGATGCCCATGGTGTGCAGAAAAACATCTCCATCATGCCAAGTGAGATCCATAAGGCATTTAAAGATGGAATCCCTATCAACGCAAAGGCCATCGAGGGCTTTGAAACATATAAGGATGCAAATCTTTATCTGAAACCGGATCCTGATACTATGGCATTTCTCCCATGGAGACCTGATACAGGTCGTGTTCTCAGAATGTTCTGCGATGTATGTACAGAAGACGGAATACCCTTCGAATCAGATTCAAGAAATATCCTGAGAGAGGCTGTGAAAAAGTCTGACGAAAAGGGCATAGAATTTAAATTCGGTTCGGAAATGGAATTCTATCTTTTTAAAACTGATGATGAAGGTGCGCCTACAGAAGAGCCTTATGATAATGCAGGTTATATGGACATAGCACCTTTGGACAGAGGCGAGAATATCCGTAGAGAGATATGCCTTACCATAGAAGAAATGGGCCTTACTCCTGAAAGATCACATCATGAGAGAGGTCCTGGACAGAATGAGATAGACTTCCATTATGGAAGGCCACTTAAAGCTGCTGACCAGATTACAACTTTTAAAATGGTAGTAAGCACAGTGGCAGACAGAAACGGTCTCTATGCCGATTTCTCTCCGGTGCCTATATCTGATATGCCTGGAAATGGTTATCATATCAATATCTTTGCAAGAGATAAGGATGGCGAGGATGTGGTTAAATATGCAGCAGCAGGAATTATAGAGAAGATAAAGGACATAACTATTTTCCTTAATCCTACAGATGCATCCTATACAAGATTCGGAACAAGTACTGCACCTGACAAGGTAAATTGGTCAAGTAATGGCGGCTCCGAGCTTATGTCCATTGATAGCGCTCAGGGAAAGACCCGTGCAGAACTGCGCTCTCCGGACGCATTCAGCAATCCTTACATTGCATACGCTCTGCTTATCCATGCAGGTTTATATGGAATAGAAAAGAAGCTTTCTCTTCCAGAGGAAATGGATCCAAATCGTGGACTTCTGCCAAAAACAAAAGCAGAAGCAATAGAGTACGCAAAGAATAGTGACTTTGTAAAAGAGATTCTTCCGGAATCAATAATCAACAGCTATTTAAAATAGTTCGGATCAAGTAATATGTTATTTTTGTAAAGTGGATAAAATGAGCAAGGTAAGTGGTAAGCAATATTCAGTGCTGATAATATCGGCAGCTGAGCAATTTAATATTGTTGTAAAAAAGTCTTTGCCCGGTGGAAGATTCTCAGTAATAGATTCGTGTAAAAGCGCATCTGCAGCTAAAAGAAAGCTTCTTATGAGAGGCTATGACATGATAATAATCAATTCACCGTTATTAGATGAATTCGGTACCCAGTTTGTAATGGATATTCGTGAAAAGAAATCCATGGGTATCGTTATTGTGGTGCCTAACGAAGTATATTCAGAGGTATCCGACCGGCTGATAGACTATGGCGTCATCACAGTGGCAAAGCCTATAAAGGACAAACAACTCTCCATGGGTGTAAGACTTCTTCTGGCAATGCAGGAAAACATGATGAATGCTCAGCGAAAAGTTGTTAAGCTGGAAGAAAAGATGGAAGAGCTGAGACTGATCAGCCGTGCCAAGATAGTACTGGTACAGCGGGGCATGACAGAGGAAGATGCCCATGAATATATCATAAGACAGGCAATGAACAGTGGCATGACCAAAAAAGCCGTAGCGGAAGAAATCCTTTTTTGATTTAAATTACAAAAAATTTAAATTAAAAAAAGGATTTTTTTTATTTATGTAGAAGAATAAAATGTATGCGCTTTTTTGAAGGTGATATCGAGGGGGATTATTATGAATATCAGAGAGATCTACGAGGAGCAGGAACATAGAACTCTTAGTAAATATGCGGCCTTTAGTGATATGTCTAAAGGAAGAAATGATCCTGAGGAAGAAAGTGACGTCAGAACTGTCTATCAGAGAGACAGGGACAGAGTGATCCATAGCAAGTCATTCCGACGTCTGAAACACAAGACTCAGGTTTTTTTAGCGCCTTACGGAGATCATTACCGTACCAGACTTACCCATACTCTGGAGGTTTCCCAGATAGCCAGGACCATAGCGAAGGCTGTAAGATGCAATGAAGAGCTTACGGAGGCTATAGCGCTGGCCCATGATATAGGACATACGCCCTTTGGTCATGTGGGAGAGAGGACTCTCAGTGCCCTGACGGGAAAGCTCTTTGCACATAACATCCATGGTGTAAGGGTAGTTGAAAAACTGGAAAAAGGCGGAAGGGGACTTAATCTTACCTGGGAAGTGAGAGACGGAATCCTGAATCATAAGACAAATCTTACTCCTTCTACTCTTGAAGGAGACATAGTAAGGGTTTCAGACAAGATAGCCTACATAAGTCATGACATAGATGACGGCATCAGAGCCGGAGTGCTGACTGAGGAAGGACTTCCAAAAGCCTGCACCGACATAATGGGACACAGTACCAGAGACAGAATTGATTTTATGATAAGAGATACCATAAAGCAGTCTCAGGACAGTCCGAGAGTAAGAATGTCTGATGAGGGCTGGCAGGCTCTTCTGGATCTTAGAAAATATATGTTTGAGAATCTTTACACAAATGAGCTTGTAAAGAATGAGGAATCAAAGGCTGCTGAGATAATCAAACTGTTATATGAATATTTTATGGATAAAACCCACCTTCTTCCTGCTGAGTTTTTAGCTATGATGGAAGCCGGTGAGGATAAGCAGACAGTGGTTTGTGATTATATAGCAGGAATGACAGATAATTATGCAGTAGAAAAATTCCAGGAGATTTATATACCTCATTCCTGGAGCGTATATTAAAAGAGGATAGAGATGTTTTATTCTGATGACATAGTGGAAGAGGTCCGTTCCAGAAATGATATCGTGGATGTGATCTCGGAATATGCAGGCCTGAAGAAGGCAGGCAATTCTTATAAATGCTGCTGTCCTTTTCATAGTGAAAAAACACCATCCTTCACTGTAAGCCGTGAAAAGCAGATGTATCACTGCTTCGGCTGTGGGGCAGGTGGAAATGTATATACCTTCATTATGAAATATGAGAATTTCACCTTTCCTGAGGCCATAGAATATCTGGCCAAAAGAGCCGGTATAACTCTTCCTGAACAGGAACTGACCGGGGAGGAAAAGAAGAAGTATTCCAGAAGACAGCAGATGTATGAAATAAATAAAAGTGCTGCAGCCTATTTCCATTATCTTCTTACCAAGACTGAAAGAGGAAAGCTGGGATACAGGTATTTCAGGGAAAGAGGCTTTACGGATGAAACCATAGCCCGGTTCGGACTGGGATATTCGGATATTTACAGAGATGATCTTTACAAATATCTGAAGGGAAAAGGCTTTTCCGACACATTAATGAGGGATGCGGGACTTGTGGACTTCGATGAGAAAAACGGTCCTCATGATAAATTCTGGAACAGAGTTATAGTTCCTATTACAGATATTAACGGCAAGATAATTGCCTTCGGCGGAAGAGTTCTGGGAGATGCAAAACCCAAATATCTGAATACAAAGGAAACGGATGTATTCAATAAAAGCCGCAATCTTTTCGCCATGAATATAGCGCGGCACAGCAAAAGACACGGAGTGATCCTCTGCGAGGGCTACATGGATGTAATAGCCATGCATCAGGCAGGATATGACAATGCCATAGCTTCCCTGGGAACGGCATTTACGGAAGGTCAGGCAAATCTGATAAAACGATATACCAAGGATGTGTATCTGGCATATGACAGTGATGCGGCAGGAACGAATGCAGCCATGAAGGCAATTTCCATTTTAAGATCACTGGAAATGACTCAGAAGGTGATAGACCTGAGACCTCACAAGGACCCGGATGAATTTATAAAAAATCTGGGGGTTGAGGAATACGATGAACGTGTCAGAAATGCTCTCACAGGAAGGATATTTGAGATAGATCATATCGTGGATAATTATGATATGAATAATCCGGAAGAAAAGACTGCCTTTATGAAGGCGGCTGCAGGAATTCTGGCAGGAATATCCGATTCCACAGAGAGATACAATTATATAGAATCAGTATCAGGAAAGTATATGCTGAACAAGGATGAACTTTCGAAGCTGGTGACAGCGGCAGGAATGGCCGGAAGCTATGAGCAGGAGCCTCAGGTGGTAAGAAGGGACAGGGAAAGACTTCAGAGTATAAATCCGGCAGAGGAGGATCAGAAATACCTTCTTACAATGATGGTAAATGAACCCTATCTATTTGATAAGCTTTCGGGAATCGTGTCCGAGGAAGATTTTACCATCGGCATAATACAGGATGTGGCAGCAAGAGTATATAAACAGTACCGGGAGACCGGAGCTGTAAGTCCTGCATCCATATTAAATGTTTATGATGATACTGAAGCCCAGGAGCTGGTAAGCTCAGTCTTTACCAAGGAGCTGGGATTTGATATGACCCCATCAGTTCTGGAAAAAGCACTTACAGATCTGATAATAAAAATAAAGACAGCAAACATAGACAGTCAGCTGAAATCCGCATCAGGAATGAACAGTATAGAGCTGGCCAGGAAAAAGAATGCTGTCAGAAGGCTAAAAGTAAAACTATGATAATTTTATGAAAGAGGTAAAAAAGATGGCAACTAAGGGATCCAGAAAAAAAGAAGAAATTAAGGAAGAGGAAATCAGAGAGGAGGAAAATATAAACTCTGAGGAAAATGATATCCTGGCTGAGATGGAGGAAGAAGAAACATCAGATGAGCTTCTTATAGATGAAGCCAATGCTGAAAAAGCAGACAGTCTTACAGAAGAGGAGAGAGAAAAACTCTTTGAGGAGAAGCTGAAGGAGCTTCTTAAGAGCGCAAAGAAGAAAGGTTCCGTAAGAGATGATGACATCATAGATACCCTGAAGGATACCCAGTCTCTTCTTACACCTGACTATATGGCTAAGGCGCTTGATTTCTTCGAAAAGAACAAGGTAGATGTACTTAGTTTTTCAGAGGATGAGCCGGATCTGGATGATGACGATATAAATATCGATCTTTCAGAGGAAGAGGAAATAGACCTTGAGCATATTGATATGTCTGTTCCCGAAGGTGTAAGTCTTGAGGATCCTGTCAGAATGTATCTGAAGGAGATAGGAAAGGTTCCTCTTCTTACAGCTGATCAGGAGATAGAGCTGGCACAGCGTATGGAAGAGGGAGATGAATTTGCAAAGAAGCAGCTGGCTGAGGCAAACCTCAGACTTGTTGTCAGCATTGCAAAGAGATATGTAGGTCGTGGAATGCTTTTCCTGGATCTTATCCAGGAGGGAAACATGGGACTTATAAAGGCAGTAGAAAAGTTTGATTATCGTAAGGGATACAAATTCTCTACATATGCAACATGGTGGATCAGACAGGCTATAACAAGAGCCATAGCTGATCAGGCAAGAACCATAAGAATTCCTGTTCATATGGTTGAGACCATAAATAAGCTTACCAGAGTATCCAGACAGCTTCTTCAGGAGCTGGGACGTGAGCCAAGCCCTGAAGAGATAGCAGAGGAAATGGATATTCCTGTTGAAAGAGTTCGTGAGATTCAGAAGATATCACAGGAGCCTGTTTCACTGGAGACACCTATAG